>NZ_JBVJMN010000077.1:0-35571 GCF_055584185.1 Streptomyces sp. NPDC104202
CCCCTTTTCTCCTGTTTTGGTTTCCGTCCTCCTGCCCCCCCCCCCCCCCCCCCCCCCCCCCCGACCCGCCCCCCCCCACCCCCCCCCCCCCCCCCACCCCCCCCCCCCCCCCCCCCCGCGGAGCGCGTGCAGCCGGCCCCGGCCTCGGAGCGGGGGCGTCCGGGCAGGGCGGGAGGTCGCTCCCCGCGGGGGAAGCGGGGGACCTCGTGCACGCAGGAGGAGTATGGCACAGACGTGCGACGCATATGCCATACCGGCCAGGTGATGTGACGAGCCCTCATTCTCGTGGACGGTCGAGCGATCCCGCCGACCGAGGGGTCCCGGCGCGCCTTCCTCATCCCAGGCTGATCATGACCTGAAGGAACCCTTAAGAATCCTTCCGCCGTCGCCCTCATGCCCCGGACATGGCACCACCGGATGGTTAGGTTTCCCCAGCCGGCCCGAAGTGCCACGAACCGGGGGCGGAGGCCCCGCCCCAGCGCTCGGAACGGCTGCACCCGCGCACAGCGCTCGGCCTTCCACCCTCCTCCCCGCGCAGCTTCGGGCGCCTCGACCGGTCGACGCCGCACGACGCCCGCCGGCCCCAAGGCCCGGAAAGGAAACGTCGCCATGGTCCCGCCCCACCCCCGAGGTCCCGTCCGCCCCACCGCCCTCTTCGACGCCCTCCCCGACGGTCTCGTGCTCGTCGACCGCAAGGGGACGGTCGTCGACGCCAACACGTGCGCCCTCTCCCTGTTCCAGGCGCCGGGCACGGCCCTCGTGGGACGCGGACTGCTGGACGTGCTCCCCGGCTTCGACGCGCGCCTCATCCCCGGTCCGGTGCGCCGCCCCCACCAGGAGAGAGGGTCCGGACGCTCCTCGCGGTCGAGGACGGCCGGCCGGCGCACCGACGGCGTCGAGTTCCCCGTGGAGGTGACCAGCACCGCGCTGGTCGACCGCGGCGAGGCGTCCGTACCGCACGGTGGGCGACCGGGGGAGGAACTGCTGATGGTGGTCGTGCGGGACCTCACCGGCACCCTGGACGCCGAGGCCGAACTCGTCCGTGCGCAGCGGCAGACCGAGATGATCCTGCGCGCCGCGGCCGAGGGTGTCGTCGGCACGGACACCCACGGGCGCGTCGTCCTCGTCAACCCGGCCGCCGGGCAGATCCTCGGCTACCGCGCGGACGAACTGCGGGGCGTGGAGGTGCACCCCCTCGTCCTGGCCCGCCGGGCCGACGGCTCCCCCTACCCGTACGAGGAGTCCCCGCTCGCCGACACCCTCAGGTCGGGGCACAAGCACCGGGTCCGCGGACAGGTCCTGTGGGCCAAGGGCGGCGAGCGGGTGCCGGTCGACCTGACGACCGCTCCGGTGCGGGACGGCGACCGGCTCGTCGGCGCGGTCATGACCTTCACCGACCGCAGGCCGTACGAGAGGCTCCTGGAACGGCACGCCGCCGAACTCGCCGAACGGACCGCGCGGTACGCGGCCGAGCGCGAGGAACAGGAGCGCAGGTACGCGGCCCTCGCCGCCCGCCACGCCCGGCTGACGGCCGTGCTCGCCGACCCCCCGCAGGGCGGACCCTGCCGTCCGGACGGGAGTGCGGAGGCCGTCCTGGAGCGGGCGGCCGGGGAGACGGCGGCGGTCCGTGTCACCCGCCACCCGACCACGCTGGGCACCGTCGTGAGCGCCGGCATCGACAAGTCGTCGGCGCTGACCGGCGCTCACCGGGCCAGGTTCGCCGTGCAGGCGCCGCCCGTCATCGTCACGCTCGATCCCGCGCAGTCCTCGACGGCCCTCGCCCACCTGATCGCCGACGCCTCGGGCGTCACCTCCGCGGGGACGGCCTCCCGTCGCGGCCCGGCCTCCCTGCGGGCGGAGACCACGGTCGCCATCACGGCGGCGGTTCGGGGCGAGGAGCTGCGCATCGAGATCCGCGGCCCGCTGGCGGTCGGCGACCCCTCCCACCTGCTGGTCGCCCGCGGCATCGTCGAGGCTCACGGGGGCGTGCTCACCACGCGGGAGCATCCCCGGGCGACCGGCCTCACGTACCTCGTCCGGATCCCGCACACGCCCCCGCGAGCGTCCGTACCGCAGTCCCTGGCCCGGCCCGAGGCTCCGGTCGCCGGTTCGTGGATCATCGGCGCGGCGGTCAGCGCGCGCCACGAACGGGCGGCCATGCCGGGCACGGCGGGGCCCCTCGCCGCCCCCGCCCCGATGGCCGGCAGGCCGCGTCCGTACGCCGTTCCCTTCCGCCCGGGTGCGGCCCCGCGCGCGGAGCACGGTACGGACGGGACCGACCGGCAGCGCATCGTCCACCTCCTCACCAGGATCAGACGCCAGTCGGAGTGACGGGCGCCGCAGGCGGTCGGGCGGCGGCGGGAGGAGCGCAGGGCTTCCCCCGCCGCCCTGACGAGCCCTGCGGCACCGCGGTACGGCGCCCCTGACGAGCCCCGGAGTCCTCCGTCCCTGACGAGTCCCGGAGTTCTCGGTCCCTGACGAGTCCCGCGGACCTCAGGCCGCGGCGTCCGGTGCCTGCAGTTTGATGCCCGCGTGGCGCACCGTGTGCAGATACCGGGGTCGCGCCGCCGTTTCACCGAGTTTGCGGCGCAGCCAGGAGAGATGGGCGTCGACGGTGCGCTCCCCCTGGTCCGTCCGCAGCCACACCTGCCGGAACAGCTCCGCTCGCGGAACGACGACACCGGGGCGCCTCGCCAGGAACTCCAGGAGGTCGAACTCCTTCGTCGTGAGCTGGAGTCGGGAGTCGTCCAGCCGGACCTGGCGGTGTGCGGCGTCGAGAAGGAGACCGCCCACCCTGACGGTCTCCGCGCGCATGCCCCCGTCACCCGAGCCCGCCCGCCGCACGACCGCGGTCAACTTCGCGATGAGGAGTTCGGCGGAGAAGGGCTTGACCAGGAAGGCGTCGGCACCGCTGCCCAGCGCCCGTACGATCTCGCTCTCGTCGTAGGGGGCCGTGACGATCACGGGGATGTCGGAGAAGGCGCGCAGCATGTCGAGCACGTCCAGGCCGTCGCAGTCGAACGGTTCGAGGTCCAGCACCATCACGTCGAAGGGCTCGTCCAGGACCGCGCGGAGCGCCGCGGGCGCCGTGTCGCAGCCGCGCACCGTGAAGGCGGCGTCACTGAGACGCCGGTGCAGGGCGGAGCGGACAGACGAGTCGTCCTCGACGAGGAGCACCTTGGCCATGCCGGGCACACTACGTGACATCGACAGCCCACGATGCCCTTCGGATGCCATGCAGATGAAGAAGACATGGCATGTCGTGACCGACGGGAACGGGCGGTCGAGGTCAGGGCACTGTCGTTCCGGCCCCGTCGCCACCTCGGTTAAGGACGTTTAAGCCCTCGACAAGTCCGGGTTAAACCCCTGCGGCCTCGGCGGCTCCTAGGATGACGTCGAGTCCTTGAGGCCCCGCTCGATGCGGCGCGACCGCGCCGGATGCGGTGAGCCGCGCGACGTCGGCGGGCTCCCGGTGAGGCCGCCCCGCTACCGCGAGGGGGTGACCGCGGTGTAGAAGACGGAGGAACCACGCTTGGTGCGCTTCGCCTCGCCCTTGGCGACGAGATTCTCCAGGGAGGTGCGGACGACGGTGGTCTGGATGCGGCGGTCGCGATGCCGGTCGCTCAGGGTGGTCGTGACCTCGGAGGCGGAGCACGGTGCGCTGCTCGCGGCAAGATGGTGACGGATCAGTTCCACGAGCGTGGGCCGGCCCGCCCCCGGTGTCCGGCCGGTCCGCCCCGAGTTCTGCGCGGGAACCTGCCGGTCGCCCGTCGGCGCACCGGGCTGGAGGGCCCTCTGCAGGTTGAGCAGAACGACGTGGTCGCGGCTCAGCGCGTCGAGCTCCGCGGTCAGCCGGGCCAGCTCGCCCCGCACGCGCTCCTGCTCCTCGACGTTGCGCGCGAGGTCGCCGGCGACCTTGCTGATGTACGCGGAGGCGAGGTCCGTCTCCGCAGGAGCGCCTGCCTCTTCGTCGCATGACGCCGAACGCGCGTGATGTCGCTCTGTCATGGTGAGGCGGGCTCCTTTCGGGACGACGGTGGTGCCGCGGATCTCTCGCGAGACACGGTCTCCGCGTGCGCCCCGCGGCTCGTGGCACACCGAGGGCGCCGCCGGGCGACGACCACTGTAGGCCATGCCTTCCCGATCTCCGGCTTTCGAGGATCCCCATGCCGACGAAGAACACTATTGGCCATTCGGCCAATTCACGGGCGGGAAATCGACTCGCGAGAGGCGTCCCCGCTTCGCCCCGCGGATCAGCCCGTACGCGCAGGACAATCTTGATGGTTCGTCACATTTGTTCCACGCAGGGGGTGTTCGCCCCATCGAGGTCGATCTCCCGCTGTCTCCGCAACCACGCGCGAAACCCCGGACGGAAGAGCACCCGTGCGCACTTCGGACGATCGGAGTCATCACACCCCCGGCCCCTCGGAAAAAGTCCGTCAGGTCGTCACCAGGGACGGACGGAACAGGAATTGCCCGGCGCCTGGGCGCCCGTCAGGAAGAGTCAGCGGTGAATTTCGAGAAGAACCCGGCAGTGCCCGCTCTCGGCGAAGTGATGGACGTCCTTCCCGACGCCGTACTGATCCTCGACGACAACGGAACCGTGGTGCGGGCGAACCTGGCCGCGGCCACCCTCCTCGGTTACGAGAGGCACGCCGTCGAGGGGCGCGGGGTGCTGGACGTCCTTCCCGCCTTCGACTGGAACCTGACACGACTCCCCGCCGAGGACGGCAGTCCCGAGGGCGCCCTGACCACACGGCTCCGGACGACCGCCCGTACCCGCGACGGCGTGACCTTCGGCACCGACATCCACACCCTGCGCCTTGACCGGCGCGTCCTCCACGAGAGCCTGCCGTACGGCTCCTCCCTGGTCGTCTCCCTCCGGGACGCCACTCCGGCCGAGGACACCGAGGCGGCCCTGTCCCGTTCCCTCCTGCGGGCCGAGGCCGTCCTGCGCGCCACCACCGAAGCCGTCATCGGGACCGACGCCGACGGCAGGATCGACCTGGTCAACCCGGCGGCGGCACGCCTGCTCGGCGGGAAGGCCACGGAGCTGGGGGGACGCGAACTGGCCACCCGGCTCACCGTCCTCGGCCACGACGGCGAACCGCTCGACGACGAGGAGTCCCCCGTCACCCAGGCCCTGGCGAGCGGCCGCGCCCGCCGCCTCCCGGAACGGCAGCTGCGCACGCACGACGGCACCCGCCTCACCGCGGACGTCTCCGTCCGGCCGGTCACGGACGGCGGGGACGTCGTCGGCGCCGTCGTCGCCCTGACCGATCGCCGTCCCTACGAGAGACTGGCCGACGAGTACGCCGCCGCCCGGGCGCGCTCCGTACGGCACCAGGAGGCCGAACGCGCCGTGCGGCAGATGCGGGCCGACCACGCGGCGGAGCACGCGCGCGAGATCTCCGACTTCCTCGGCGGTCCCCTGGCGCAGGACCTGCACCGCCTCCACTCCGAGCTGGGGCGGCTGGCGGGCGACAGCTCCCGTCCGCTGTGGCCGGAGGCGACCGTCACCCTGGACGCCCTGGCGGCCGCCCTGCGGATGACCATGGCTTCGGTGGACGCCCGGGCCCGGCCGTACCGCCAGGACGTCCCGCTGGTGGAGACGCCGCACCGGACGGTGTTCATCGACGACGTGGTGCGGGCCGGGATGAGGGCCGCGACAGCCCTCACGGGGCCGTCCCGTGTGCAGTTCTCCGTCCACGCACCGAAGTTCGCCGTGCTCGTCGACCCCGATGACGTGACCACCGCCGTCGGCCGCCTGATCGCCGAGGTCAGCAGCGCCGACGGCGACGCGGCCGCCCCCGGCCCCCGCCGTGTCTTCGTCACGGCCCTCCACCGGCGCGGTCTCCTGCGCATCGAGGTGCGCGGCCCCCACCGCGGCGGCGGGCGGGAGCACGTCGACGTCGTCGAGGGCATCGCCGCGGCGCACGGCGGGACGCTCCGCACGGGTCGGGCTCCGGAGGGCACCGGCAGCGCCTACGTCCTGGAGCTTCCCTCACCCGCACAGCCGGAGGAGGACGTCGAGGCGGGCCACGACGGGACGACTCCGGCCGCACCGCGGCCCACGGGGCGGCACCGCGCCCTGAAGGCGTGACCGGCCGCCGGGGCCGCCGACGGGCGACGACGCCCCTCGGGTCCGTAGCCTCCCCGACGGCGGCGGACTCGGGGCCGGGGTCGGGGTCGGCCCCGAGGCCGGGTCGGACCCGAGGGGCCCGGGTCGGACCCCGAAGCCGGGTCGGACCCGAGGGGCGGGGTGGGACCCCGAGGCCGGCGGCGGGCCGTCAGGCCGGTCGCTTCGTCCGCCGCGGGGTCAGGCGACCGTGAGGACGATCTTCCCCGTCGTGCGGCCCTGTTCGCCGATCTCGTGCGCCTTGGCGGCCTCGGCGAGCGGCAGGACGGTGTCGACCACCGGCCGCAGCTGCCCGCGCTCGACGAGACCCGCGATCTCCCTGAGGCCGAGGTGGTCGGGCTCGACCAGGACCCAGGCGGCCCGCACACCGTCCGGGGCCGCCGGGACGTCGTCGGGGCCCGGGAGCGTGATCAGCCTGCCGCCCCGGCGCAGGACCTGCAGGGAGCGCCGGGCCGTCTCGCCGCCGAGCCCGTCGAGCACGACGTCCACGTCCGAGACGACCTCCTCGAAGCGGACCTCGCGGTAGTCGACGACCTCGTCCGCGCCCAGCTCCTTGACCAGCTCGTGCTTGGCGGCGCTCGCGGTGCCGATCACGTACGCACCGCGCGCCTTGGCGATCTGCACCGCGAAGTGGCCGACGCCGCCGGCCGCGGCGTGCACCAGCACCCGCTCCCCAGGGCGGACGTCGGCGGCGTCGACGAGGGCCTGCCAGGCGGTGAGCGCGGCCAGGGGGAGCGCCGCGGCCTCCTCGTGGGTCAGGGAGGCGGGCTTGGGAGCGAGGTGCCGGGCGGGGGCCACGACGTACTCGGCGTACCCGCCGGCCTGCCGCGGGAACAGCGGCATGCCGAAGACCTCGTCACCGGGGCGGAAGATCCCGACGCCGGGGCCGACGGCCTCGACCGTGCCGGAGACGTCCCACCCGACGGCCGGGACGGCGCCCCACTCGACGAGGCCCCCGCTCGCGCGGGTCTTCCAGTCCACCGGGTTCACTCCGGCCGCGTGGACCCGGACCAGGACCTCGTTCAGGCCGGGCTCGGGGCGCTCCACCTCGCGCTCCACCAGGTTCTCCGGTCCGCCCCACTGCTCCACGACCACCGCACGCATGCTGTCCGCCTCGTTTCCGTCTCGATCGGCGCGCCGCCGGAACCGTTCCGGCGGCGATGAGTCCACCATCCGGTACGCCGGTCCCACGCGGTATTGGCCTCACGGCCAGCATGTGCCAGGATCTGGCCATGAGCGAAACACGTGGCCGGACGACGAGGAACAGCCACGAGGGGCCCGTGGCGACACCGCACCGGGTGGCCGTCCTCGCGCTGCCCGGGGTGCCGCCGTTCGAGCTCGGCATCCCCTCCCGGGTCTTCGGCGCCGTCGAGGACCCGGAGGGCCGCCCCCTGTACGAGGTCACGATCTGTACGGCCGACGGCGCACCCGTCCTCAGCGACGCCGGGTTCACCGTGCAGCCCGCGGCCGGTCCCGAGGCCCTCGCCGCCGCCGACACCGTGGTCCTGCCGCCGACGCACGCCATGCCCGAGCTCGGCCGGGGCGGCCCGCTGCCGCCCGAGGTCGCCGCGGCCATCGCCGGCATCCGGCCCGGCACCCGTCTGGTGTCCATCTGCACCGGCTCGTACGTGCTCGCCGCGACCGGCCTCCTCGACGGCCGGCCGGCCACGACGCACTGGAACCTGGCACCGGAGTTCCGCCGCGCCTACCCGCGGGTCAAGGTCGACGAGGACGTCCTCTTCGTCGACGACGGCGACGTGCTGACCTCCGCGGGCGTGGCCGCGGGCGTCGACCTGTGCCTGCACATGATCCGCCGCGACCACGGAGCGGCGGCGGCGAACCGCGCCGCCCGCATGTGCGTCGTACCGCCGTGGCGCGACGGGGGCCAGGCCCAGTTCATCGACCGTCCCGTCCCGGAACCCACCCTGGCCAGCACCACGGCCACCCGCGCGTGGGCCCTGGAGCACCTCGCCGAACCCCTCACCCTAGCCCGGCTCGCCGAACACGCGCGGATGAGCCTGCGCTCCTTCACCCGCCGCTTCCGCGACGAGGTCGGCATGACCCCGGTCCAGTGGCTGACGGCGCAGCGGCTGGAACTGGCCAAACAGCTGCTGGAGACCACCGACCTCCCGATCGACCTCGTCGCCCACCGCGCCGGCCTCGGTTCGGGGAACTCGCTGCGCGCCCACATGCGTACGGCCTTCGGCACCTCGCCGGCCGCCTATCGCCGCGCCTTCGGCACCGAGGCCCCGGCCGGACCGGTGGGCGCCGCGAAGGCTCCGGCGGGCTGACGCGGCCGGAGCACCGCGGCGGAGGCGGGCGGGCGGGCTCCCGCCCGGAGCGAGCGGGGCCGTCGTCGGCGCGCTCGCGACGATCGACGCGGCCCTCGCCTTACGCTGCGTCTGTCGGAAAACCCCTCCGAAGGCACGGGTGGTCTTGTCTGCCGTCACCGTCATCGCGGGCATCCTGTTCACCTGGTGCGTGCTGTCGTACCGGCTCGCGCGATGGAGCGTCACCGCACCGATCGCGATGATGCTGGCGGGCATCGCCCTCACCAGCGGCTCGGACCCGCCGCTGGTCTTCGACTTCGGGGACCTGGGCGGCTTCGAGCGCGCGGTGGAGGTCATCGTCGCGCTGCTGCTCTTCGTCGACGCGACCGAGGTGCCGGCCGGGGTGATCCGCCGGGAGCGGAACGTCGTCACCCGCCTCGTGGGCGCCGCGCTGCCGCTGACCCTGGGCGCCGCCTTCCTGACCGCCTTCGCCTTCTTCCCCGACCAGCCCGGATGGGTCCTGGCGGTCCTGGCGACCGTGGTCGCCCCGCTCGATCTGGCGCCCGCCTCGGCCGTCGTGCGCGACAAGCGCGTCCCCGCCCGCCTCCGCGAGGTGCTGAGCGTCGAGGGCGGCCTGAACGACGGCGTCACCTCACCGGTCTTCCTCCTCTGCCTCGCCGGCGCCGCCGCCGAGACCCGCACGGCGGGAGGCGACTACGCCGACGCCGTTCTCGACGCCCTCGGCGCGGCGGGCTGGGCGGTCGCGGCGGGATCGGTCGTGGGCTGGGCGGCCGGGCGGGTGCTCCGCGGGTCCTGGGCGAAGGGCTGGACGCTGCCCTCCGCGACGCGGCTCGCGGTGCTGAGCGTGCCCATCGCCGCGTACACGCTCTCCGGCAGCCTCGGCGGCAACGGCTTCGTCGCCTCCTTCGTGGCCGGCGTCCTCATCGCGCCGTCGCTGCGCCGCCTCCCGCAGGACTCCGTGCAGATGACGGACGACCTGTCCACCCTGCTGACCCTCGCCCTCTGGTTCCTCTTCGGCCAGATGGTCAACGACGAGTTCTGGGACGGCTTCCACCTCTCCGTGGTCCTCTTCGCCGTCCTCGCCGTCACCCTGGTGCGGCTGATCCCCGTGATGCTCGCGCTGATCGGGACGGACCTGTCGCTCTCCGACAGGCTGTTCCTCGGCTGCATGGGCCCCCGGGGCGTGACCACGGTGGTCTTCGGACTCCTCGCCGCGATCCATCTGCCCGCCGCCGAGGGCGGTGACTTCGTCGCCCGGGTCATGGTGATCACCGTCATGGTGAGCATCGTGCTGCACGGCCTCAGCACCGAGCCGGTCGGCCGCCTCTACGGCCGCCGGCGGCGCGGTACCCCGGAGCTCCACGGCGTGGAGTGAGCCGGACCCACTCGGTCCTGATGCCTTGTCAGGGATGCCTGCAGACCCTACAGTGCCCGGAACCGGTACGTGGGAGCGCTCCCAAAGTGCGTTAACGACCCCCTCCCCCACTCCCTGGTCCGGCCGCCCCCACGTCCCCTTCCGCCGCCCGGCTTCGCCCTCGACGGCACCCCTGCGCATGACCTGGTCCGCCCCGAGCCGCGCCCGCACCTCCCCGGCCCGCACCTCGCACCTCGCATTTCGCATTTCGCATTTCGCACCTCGCACCTCGCACAAGGAGATCGACGACCGGACGACCACGACCTCACACGCACAGGAGACACGATGGCTGGACGCAAGAAACGACTTGCCTCCCTGGCGGCGGTGCTCGCGACCCTGCTGGGCGGCATCAGCCTCACCCTGCTGGGCCAGAACAGCGCTCAGGCCCACGGCGTCACGATGACCCCCGGATCGCGCACCTATCTCTGCCGGCTGGACGCCAAGACCGCTACCGGAGCCCTGGACCCGACCAACCCGGCATGCCGCGCCGCTCTCGACGAGAGCGGCGCGAACGCGCTCTACAACTGGTTCGCCGTCCTCGACTCCCACGCCGGCGGCCGCGGCGCGGGGTACGTTCCCGACGGCACGCTCTGCAGCGCCGGCGACCGCTCGCCGTACGACTTCACCGGCTACAACGCCGCCCGCTCCGACTGGCCCCGCACCCATCTGACGTCCGGGAGGACCATCCAGGTCAGACACAGCAACTGGGCCGCACACCCCGGCTCCTTCCGGGTCTACCTCACCAAGCCCGGCTACTCCCCCGCCACCGCGCTGGGCTGGGACGACCTGGACCTCGTCCAGACCGTCACCGACCCGCCCCAGACCGGTTCTCCCGGCACGGACGGCGGCCACTACCACTGGGACCTGAACCTGCCCTCGGGCCGTTCCGGCGACGCGGTGCTGTTCATCCAGTGGGTGCGCTCGGACAGCCAGGAGAACTTCTTCTCCTGCTCGGACGTCGTCTTCGACGGCGGGAACGGCGAGGTGACCGGTATCCGCGGCTCGGGCGGCACCCCGACCCCGACCCCCACGACCCCGACCCCGACCTCGACCCCCACGGCCACCACCCCCGTCCCGACGCCGACCTCGACTCCCACACCGACCGACCCGCACACCGGGTGCATGGCCGTCTACACGGTGACCAACGCCTGGAGCGGCGGATTCCAGGGCTCCGTCGACGTGATGAACCACGGGACGACCCCACGCGACGGCTGGGCCGTGCGATGGACCCCGGGCGCCGGCACCAAGGTGAACAACCTGTGGAACGGTGCGCTGACCACCGGATCCGACGGCGCGCTCACCGTCAGGAACGTCGACCACAACCGCACGCTCCCCGCCCAGGGCAGCGTCACCTTCGGCTTCACGGCCACATCGACCGGCAACGACTTCCCGGTCGGCGCGATCGGATGCGTCGATCCGTAGCGCCGGAGGCGGGTGCCGGTTCCCCTGCGGCACGGAGGCGAGGGAAGCGGCGCCCTCGGGTCCGAGCCGACGACCGGCTCAGTCGACCTCCACGTACGTGACGATGAGGATGCTGCCCAGCGCGGTCGCGAAGAAGACGACGCGGACACCGTCACGCCGGTAGTCACGCAGAGCCGACGCGGTCGCGTGCCGGGTGACGGCACCGGGGTCGGCCCCGATGGTGCGCAGGGCGCCGTCCAGCAGCACGGCCTGCTGGACGGACAGCCCGCGCACCTGTTCCTCCGCGGGCTCCACGAGGACGATGTGGGGACGACGGCCCCGGGGGTCCGCGGGCGCCGTCACCCGCGGTCCCGTCCCGTGCCGGCCGCGCGGCGCGCGGCCTCGCGGAGGCCGCGCCGCACGGTCTGGTGGAAGGTCGACTGCGCCATCGTGTCCCTCGGGAGTGGGTGCTCCGTCCGAGGCTAGCTCAGCGACTCAGTCTCACGGGGGGCGTTCGTCAGTTCGATACCCCACCCTGTTCCGCGCGGAGCCGCCGACTGCCGCGCGCACACGTCATCGGCGGCCGGTCGTCGGCCGTCGGGGCTCCGCGTCAGAGGACGGCCAGTCGGTCCACCAGCAGCTCCACCCTGCCGTCGGCGTACTCCGCCGGCAGGCGTCCCGCCCGGGTCAGGGTGGCCAGTCCGTGCAGGGCGGCCCAGAACGTCTCGGTGAAGACCCCCGGATGGACGCCGGCCCCGGCGACCTCGTCGAGGGTCTCAAGGAGGGCGGCGAAGGCGTCCTTCAGCGGCGCGGGGGTGTCCTCGTGCGCGAAGGCCAGGCCGCCGTCGAGCCGGAAGACGGCGTCGTAGACCGCCGGGTTGCGCCGGGCGAAGTCGAGATAGGCGTGGGCGAGGGCGGTCACCCGCGCGCGGGTCCCGTCCGCGGCGGAGGTCGCGGCCCGGAGGGCCGCGGCGAGTTCGGCGGCGCCTTCGAGGGCGACCGCGCCGATGATCTCGCGCTTGCCGCGGAAGTGGCTGTAGAGCACGGGCTGGCTGTACTCGATGCGCTCGGCGAGCCTGCGGGTGGTGACCGCGTCCCAGCCCTGCTGCTCGGCGAGTTCGCGGGCCGTGGCCACGATGAGGCGCTCACGGTCCGCGCGTTCGCGCTGCTTGCGTTCCTGTACCGACATACAGCGATTCTAGCACCGCTAGACAATCGAGCGGCAGCAGTACTAGCGTTGCCTCGACAGCTAGCAGCGCTAGATCTTCGGAGGGGTCCTCATGCTCAACGCACTCCAGGTGTTCACCACCGTGACCGTCGGCCTGATGGTGGGGGTGGAGTTCTCCGTCGCCTTCGTCATGAACCGGATCTTCAGCGCACTCCCCGAGGACAGCGGCCAGCTCGGCCGCGCCCACGGGGGTCGCATGCTCGGCGCCGTCATGCCCTTCTGGTACATCGGCTCGCTCGTCCTCGCCGCCGTCTGGGCCGTCGCCGCCTGGGGCGACCCCGGCACCGGTCTGGTCGTCACCGCGGCGGGACTGCTGATCCTCAGCGTGATCATGTCGCTGGCCCTGCTCGTCCCCATCAACAACCGCAGCAAGACCTGGACCCCCGAGACCCGCCCCGCCGACTGGAAGGAACAGGGCGACCGCTGGGACCGCTACCACTACGTCCGCGTCGCCGTCATCATCGGCGCCTTCACCTTCCTGGTCACCGCCCTTGTCTGAGCCCGCACCACGGCGCCCAGCGGAACCGTCCCGGGGCCGCCGGGCGCCGTGGTGCGGGGCCGCTGCGGACGACCCGTCAGGCGGGGTTCTCCTGGGCCGTGGCGGTGATGACGGAGAAGGAGGCGCCCTGGGGGTCGGCGAGGACGGCCATGCGGCCGGCGACCATGTCGAAGGCGGGGGCGAGGACCGTGGCGCCGGCGCGGACGGCGGCGTCCTGGACGTCGTCGACGCTGTCCACGTGGAAGTACGGCTGCCAGTGGGGCGGGACGCCGGGCGGCATCTTGCCCAGGTCCATCATGCCGCCGACGGTGCGGTCGGCGACCTTGAACTCGACGTAGCCCTCGGCGCCGGGCATCGCGGACTCGGCCGTGGTGACGGGCAGGATCGAGGAGTAGAACGCGGAGGCGCCCGGCAGGTCGGCGGTGGCCAGTTCGTTCCAGGTGAGGGCGCCGTGCTCGTTGACGATGCCGGCGCCGTCGAAGGTGCCGGGCTGCCAGAGGCCGAAGACGGCGCCGGCCGGGTCGGCGATCACGGCCATCCGCCCGAGGTCCATGACGTCCATGGGGCCCACGACGACCGTGCCGCCGCTGTCGGTGACGGACTTCAGCGTGGAGTCGATGGCGTCCGTGGAGAGGTACGTCGTCCACACCGTGGGCGGCATCGGGTCCGGCACCGTCCCGTCCGGGTTCATCGCCTTCATGATCCCGGCGACCGGCTTGCCCTTGAGCGTGCAGACGGAGTAGCCGCCGGTCTCCGGCGGCCCCACCTCGCCCTGCCAGCCGAAGAGGTCGCAGTAGAAGTCGAGGGCGGCCTGCTGGTCGGGGACCATCAGGTCGATCCAGCAGGGGGTGCCGGGCTTGTAGGGGCTGTTCATCTCGGGCACGGACGGCTCCAGGAGGCTGCTCGGGGTGGGACGGCCCATCCCTTGCCCGGGTTCGGAGCACCGAATCGAGCCGTACGGGTGAAGCACGACGGCGGCGCACCCGTGCCCGTGCGGCGGGTCCCCCTCCCGGTCCGACTCCGGAGGTCGGACCGGGACCCCGGAGGAGCCTCAGGGCGTGTCAGTTCCGGGCGCGGCGGCGGTGCGTGACCAGCAGGAGTGCCCCGCCGGCCGCGGCCAGTGCGGCCGCCCCGACCAGGTACGGCGCGACCTGGCCGCCGGTGGTCGCGAGCGAACCGTCGCGCTGGTCCTCGCCGGCCGGAGGAGCCGCGGAGGTCGAGGGCTTCGACGCGGGCTGCGAGGGGGTGGCGGTGGGCGGAACGGCGGGAGGGGTCGAGGTGGCGGGCCGCGACGGGGGCGTGGCGGTGTCGCCGGGCCGCGAGGGCGTCGCGGTGGGCCGGGAGGGCGTGGGCTGCGGGGTCTTGTCGCCCGGCTGTGCCGGTGCGGGCGGCGTGGGCGTGCAGGTGAACTTCGGGGAGCCGACCCAGGGGTAGTTGTGGGTCTCGTTGCCCGAGCCGTGGGTCCGGAGGTCGCCGCCGACGTAGACGCGGCCGTTGGTGCTGGCGGTCAGGTCCGCGGTCGCCTCGGGGGCGAGGATCGACCCCATGAAGTTGCCGCCGCCCCCGAGACTGATCGAGGTGGTGTCCTCGAAGTTGTAGAGGACGCTCGAGGCCGCTTCGCCGAAGACCGGGGAGGTGTAGGTGTCCGCGCGCTCGCCGTTGAAGCCGACGGACATCGGGTCGATGCGGATCTTCTGGCCGCCCGTCACGTTGACCACGACGGCGGCACCCTGGGGGACGGACTCGAAGACGAAGGTGGAGGCGCCGTCGATGTCCTTCGCCGGGATCCCGAAGACCTGGAGGGGTGCGGATCCGGCGGCCCGGAAGGTCACCGTGTCGCCCGAGCGGACGCTCTTGCCCGTGGGCGCCAGCGCGGACAGGGACGACGACTCGCCGCGGACGGTGTCGCCGAAGGCGGCGTAGGGGCTCAGGGCCGCGGGGGCGCCGGTTCCGGAGGAACGGGAGCCGCCGTTCGTCTCCAGCGAGCCCTTCTCGTCGATCCGTCCGCCGACCTGGACGGAGCCGCCGTACCGCGGTCCCGCCGTGAGGCCGTGGCCGACGTCGACCGTGGTGCCCTCGGCGATGGCGAGGTCGCCGCCGACCGCGAGCATCAGCGATCCGGAGGCGGGCAGGATGCCGGAGCCGGCACCGACGCGGCCGACGTTGAAGACGCCTCCGGACGCCTTGGCGAAGGTGGCGTCCCCCTCGACGACCAGCAGGCCCTCCGCCTCGGCGGTGGCGCCGTCGGCGGTGTAGTCGCCGCCCGCGTAGAGCGCGACGTTGGCGTCGGTGAACAGGGGGATGTTCCCGATGCCGGGTTCCTTGCCGGGGGCCGGACACGACGGGGACTGTCCGGCGGCGGGCGCGAGGGGTGCGGCCAGGGCGGTGCACGGGGACGCGAGCCCGAGGACGAGGGCGAGTGCCACTGCGCCGCGCACTCGTGCGGGGGTGCTGACGGTGACGGTCTGGGACATGACGATGCCGTTCTCTGCTGAAGGTGAGGTGGAGGGTGAGACGTGCTGCTGGGGGTGACAGGTGAGGCGCGAGGGGAGGGTGAGGGCGGGTACGCGGGTGGGGATCAGGGATCGGGAGTCCGGGCGCCCTGGGCCAGGGCCATGAACCAGGGACCATGCGGTGGGCGACGTGCGCGGCACGTACGGGAGGAGAAGGGGCCGGCGCCCAAGGCTCAGCGGTTCCGGCCGCCGCGGTCGCCGTCCGTCCATCCGCTCCACGGACTCCGGTCGTCCCGGCCCGGCCGGTCGTCGCGGTCGTCGCCGCGGTCGTCGCGCCGGGTCTCGGCCAGGAGGGCCGCGCGGGTCAGCGGGCCGTAGACGCCGCGTTCCTCCGGGATGTGACGGGCCGCCTGGAAGCGGCTCAGGGCCGTCTCGACGGAGGTGCTGAACGTGCCGTCGGCCGAGCCGAGGTACAGGTAGAGCTGTTGGAGCCGCTGCTGGAGGTCCGTGACCTCGGGGCCGGCGGAGCCGAGGCGGAGGAACTGCGTCGCCGGACGCCGGGGCGGGCGGGTGCCGGGGGTGTGGGACGGCACGGGGGCGCGCGTGGCGGGCTTCGTCGGTCCCGGCGTCGGGGTGCGGGAGCCGGCGGACGGCGTCGCGCGGGTCGAGGCGGCCGTCGTCGGCGCGGTCGTCGCGCCCGTCGCCTTCACGGCCCCCGCCGCCGGCGTCCGGGCGGCCGTGGTGGGGCTCGTGGAAGCGGCCGGCGGCCCGGCGGCCGGCGTCCGGGTGGGCGGCGGAAGGTCGGGCATGGCGAGGGTGAGGCTCTCGGGGGCTCCTCGGTCCATGCCGGAGGTGAGCCCGACCGTCAGCCCGAATCCCGCGGCGAGCGCGCCGACGACGAGCAGCGGGAGCGAGATGCCGGTTCCGTCCTCGCGTTCGGACGGCTTCACCGCCTTGCGGGTGCGCGGCTCCTTGCGGGTGAGCGGTGCCCTGCCGGCCGCGTGGCGGGCGCGGGGCCGCGCCTCGCCGGGGGTGGTCGGCAGGGCCGGGGGTACGTCGAAGAGTTCGAGGTCCTGGGCGCTGGCCCCCACGGCGTCGTCGCCGGGCCGGGCGACCTTCCCGAAGACGAGTGCGCCCTGTCGGGGGCGGGACTCCGGTTCGGTGGCGCTGGAAGCGACTGCTGTGGTCAGGGCAGTCCTGTTGCGCATGCAGATGCTCCAGAGGTGGTCAAGCTGTGGCCGATGCGGAGGAACCGCGGAGAGCCTGGCGGGAGATGAGGAGACTTTGACCGAGGGTCAAACTGAGCGTCAACTGCGGACAAGACACATAAAAGACGGGTATTCGCGACGTTGATTCTTAAACAACCCTTAATAAGTGACGCACGTCACCTCAACAGCCGGAAGGGGTGACCAATAAGCCCAAATCAGCTGTGCAGAAAGGGGGTTGAGGGTGACCGAGAGGCCCGGAGGGTGCGGCGCGGGGCGACCGGGCCGGGGCGGCCGGCAGGGAAGTCGTCGGCGAGTCCGTGCCGGGCGGCGTCCAGGCCCACAAGCTGCTGATTCCGCCCCGGCCGGAAAGCGATCCGGAGCTGCGGACCCACGAGGGCAACGAGTGGGTGTACGTGCCGGCCGGACGGCTCCGTCTGATCCTCGGCGACCGGACCGTGGCGCTGAAGCCGGGCGAGGCGGCCGAACTCGACACGCACGTGCCGCACGGGCTCGGCCCGGACGACGACAGGGTGGTCGAACTCCTCGTGCCGTTCGGACATCAGGGGGAACGGGCCCACCTGAAGGCCCGCACCACCCGATCCCGCCCGGCGACGCCCACGCCGACGCCCCGGACGCCGTAGGCCGCCGCCTCGTCGCGGCCCACGCGCAGCAGGAGTCCGGACGGGAGCCCGCTCACGCGGGGGAACGCGTCGTCGCTCCCCCGCGCGTCCCGCCCTCCGTCTCCTTCCTCGCCTCCGTCAGGCGGACGCTGAACGGATGGCGGGGAGCGGTCAGAATCCGCTGGGCCGGTCCCTCCTCCACGACGGCACCCCCTTCCATGACGGCGATGCGGGTGGCCAGGGCGGCCGTGGTCAGGTCGTGGGTGATCAGCATCAGGGCGAGGTCACCGTGGTCCTGGACGAGGGCGGAGAGCGTGTCGAGGACCGTCCGCCGGCTGAGGCTGTCGAGGCCGGAGGTGATCTCGTCGCAGATCAGGACTCGGGGACGGGCCAGGAGGGCACGGGCGAGCGCCGCGCGTCGCAGTTCGCCGCCGGAGAGGGCACCGGGGCGGCGGCGCGCCTGCTCCTCGGTGAGTCCGAGGCGGGCGAGGGCGCCGAGTGCCTCGGCCAGGGCGTCGGAGGGACGCGCGCCGTGGAGGCGGACGGCGGTCCGGGCGATCTGGTCGAGGACGGGACGGCGGGCGTCGAAGGACGCCTCGGCGTCCTGGAAGACGTACTGGACCGCCGCGAGCCGGCGGCGGGTGCGGTCCCTGAGGCTGCGCGGGAGCGGGGTGCCGTCGAGGGTGATCCGCCCGTCGTGGTGCCGGTGGAGGCCGGCGAGGCAGCGGGCCAGGGTGGTCTTCCCGCTGCCCGAACGTCCGACGACGGCGAGGCACTCACCGGCGCGGAGGCTGAGGGCGGGGGCGCGCAGGACGGTCGTGCGGCCGTGGCGGGCGGTGAGGGGGCCGACGCGGAGGACCGTCTCGCCTCCGGTCCGCGGTGCGAGGGGGGTGGGGGTGGGCACCGAGGTCAGGAGGGCGGTGGTCCGGGGGTGCCGCGGAGCGCGCCACAGGCGCTCGGCGGGGCCGGACTCGACGACGCGGCCCTCGTGCAGGACGAGGATGTCGTCGGCGAGCGCGCGCACGACGTCCAGGTCGTGGCTGAGCAGGACGACGGCGACGCCCTCGTGGGCGACGGCCGCCAGGCGGTCGACGACCCCCTGTGCCGTCAGCGCGTCCTGTCCGGTGGTGGGTTCGTCGGCGACCAGGACCTCGGCGCCGAGCAGGAGTGCCTGGGCGAGGACGACCCGTTGCTGCTGGCCGCCGGACAGCTGGTGGGGGAAGCGGCGGAGCATGGCGGTGGCGTCGGGGAGCCCTGCCAGGGAGAGGGCCCACCGGACCCGGTCGCGGACGAAGGCGGCGCGTTCCCGACGGGGCAGGTGGTGCGAGCGCGTGCGGGCGATGTCCCGGAGGAGGGCGGCGATGCGGCGCGCGGGATTGAGTACGGCGCCGGGATGCTGCGGCACGTATCCGACCCGGCCGCGGGGCGTGCGGACGTCTCCGGTGACGTGGGCACCGGCCGGGTACTCGCCGAGCAGGGCGAGGCCCGTGGTGGTCTTGCCGCTGCCGGAGGGACCGACGAGAGCGGTGATCCTGCCGGGGAGCACCCGGAGGTGCACTCCGTCGACGAGGGTGCGGCCGCCGGCCGCGACACGGAGGTTCCTGATCTCGGCGGCGGGCTTCACGTCCGCTTCCTCGCTTTCAGCCCGGCGTCCACCAGGAGGTTGGTGCCCAGGGTGAGGGCGACGATGAGAAGGGCGGGGGTGAGCACGGACCAGGGCTGGACGAGGAGCCCGGTGCGGTTGCGGTCCACCATGACGGCCCAGTCGGCGGCGTCGGGGGCGACGCCGATGCCGAGGAACGCGGCGGTGGCGACGAGGTAGAGGGCACCGGTCAGCCGGACGCCGGCGTCGGCGGCCAGGGTGCGGGCGAGGGCGCGTCCGACGTAGCCGACGGCCGTGCGCCACCAGGTCTCGCCCTGCAGGCGCAGCGCCTCGACGGCGGGGCGCGAGGCCGCCTCGGCCGCCCCGGCGCGGACGATCCGGGCGGCGTCGGGGATGTGGGCCAGCGCGACCAGCAGGGTGAGGCCGGCGGGGCCGGGCGGGAAGGCCGCGGCGACGAGCAGGATCGTCAGGAGCGACGGCACCGCGAGCAGGACGTCCAGCGGGCGCATGAGCAGCTCGTCCAGCCACCGGCGGTGGGTGAGGGCGGCGGCGAGGCCGACGGGGAGCGCGACGGCGTATGCCAGGGCCGTCGCACCGAGGGCGACGAGGAGGACGGAGCGCCCGCCGAGCAGGACCTGGTGGAGGACGTCGCGGCCGACGAAGTCGGTGCCGAGCCGGTGGCCGTCGCCGAGGGTGAACGACGCGCCGCGCGGCCCCGGGTCCCCCGCGAGCAGCGGACCGAGGAGGGACAGGGTGAGCGGTACGGCGATCACGAGGGCGCCGAGGAGGAGGCGGGATCTCACGGGGCGACCTCGGATCGGGGGGCGAGTCGGTGCGCGACGAGGTCGGCGCCGAGGTTGAGCACGACGGTGGTGACGCCGAAGACGACGGCGAGTCCCTGGACGACGGGCACGTCGCGCTCGGCGACCGCGTTCATCAGGACGGTGCCGAGGCCGGGGATCACGAACAGGGCCTCGACGACGATGACGCCGCACAGCAACCAGTCGACGGTGCGCGCCAGTTGCTGCGTGGCGGGCGCGATCGCGTTGGGCAGGGCGTGGGCGAGGCGGACGCGGACGGCGGGGACGCCGTAGCGGCGGGCGTGGGTCGCGTACGGCGACGCCAGCGCGTCGATCATGCCGGCGCGGACCAGCCGGGAGAGGGAGCAGACGGGGCGGGCGAGGAGGACGAGCACGGGCAGGACGAGGGCGGCGGGGTGGCTGGGGAGGTCGGTGCCGTAGCCGACGGCGGTCGGCGGGAACCACGGGAGCCACAGGGCGAAGACGGTCACCAGCAGCACGCCGAGGGCGAATTCCGGCAGGGCGTACATGCCGAGGGTCACCGAGCTGACCAGCCGGTCCAGGGGCCCGTCCTCGTGGCGTGCGGCGAGCACGCCGAGGCCGACGCCGAGGGGGACGAGGAGCGTGAGGGTCAGGGCGGCGAGCAGCAGGGTCGGGCCGAAGCCGTCCGCGAGGTAGCCGGTCACGGGCCGCCCGGAGACGAGGGAGGCGCCGAAGTCGCCGTGCGCCAGGCCGAGGGCCCAGTCGGCGAGTCGCTCGGGGGCGGGCCGGTCGAGGCCCATCGTCTCGCGGAGGGCGGCGATGCGCCGGGGGTCGGGCTGGTCGCCGGCGAGAGCGACGGCGGCGTCGCCCGGCAGCGCCTCGGTGAGGACGAAGACGAGCAGCACGACGGCCGCCGTCTGCGCCGCGCCGAGCAGCAGCCGGCGGGCGATCCACGCGCGCCGTCCCGTCACGCGAACCAGACCTTGTCGAAGCGCGCCCAGTCGAGGGAGTTGGCCGGTGCCGTGTCGTCGACGCCCCGGACGTTGCGGGCGGTGCCGAGGATCCAGTCGGCGAAGCCCCAGATCAGGAAGCCGCCCTCGGTGTGCAGGCGACGCTGCATGCGCGCGTAGACGGCGGCGCGGGCGGTGCGGTCCCTGGTGGACTGCGCCTGGCGGTAGAGGGCGTCGAAGTCCTTGTGGTGCCACCGGGTGGCGTTGGTGGTGGAGTCGGTGAGCAGGCGCTGCGAGATGTGGGCCTCGATGGGCATGGCGCCGGAGCGGTAGGAGCAGAGGGTCCCGGAGTCGAGGATGTCCTTCCAGTAGCTGTCCTTGCTGCGCGTCCTGACGGTGACGGTGACGCCGGCCCGGGCGGCCTGGTCTCGGAAGATGGTGGCGGCCTCGGTGAATCCCGGGGCGGCGGGCGAGGTGTCGAGGGTGACCCTGAGCCCGTCGGCTCCTGCCTGCCTGAGCAGGTTCCTGGCGCGGTCGAGGTCCTGCTCGCGCTGGGGCAGTCCGGCCGCGTAGTACTCGTATCCCTTGCCGAACAGGTCGTTGCCGATCTCCCCGGCGCCGGACAGGGCGCCGTCGACGAGTTCCTCGCGGTCGGCGATGAGGAAGAACGCCTGTCGGACGCGCGGATCGGCGAAGGGCGGCCGGTCGGTCTTCATCGCGAAGCCCTGCATGGCGCTGCTGCGGAGCCGCACGATGTCGATCTGCCCCTTGCCCTCATGGGCCCGGGCGGTGGTGGGGTCGAGTTCGTGGGCGTACTCGACCTGGCCGCCGAGGAGGGCGTGGGCACGGGCGGACTCCTCGGCGGCGACGACGAACTCCACCTCGTCCAGGTGGGGGGCGCCGTCCCAGTACGCCTCGTTGCGCCGGAAGACGGCGGAGGTGCCCGGAGTGAAGGAGACGTGGCGGAAGGGACCGCTGCCGACGGGCTTCGTGTCGAAGTCCCGCGCCCCGTCGGGGACGATGTACGCGCCGAACGCGGCGAGCACGTTGGGGAACTCCGCGGTCGGGCGCTTGAGGACGAACTCGACGGTCCGGTCGTCCCGAGCGCGGCTGGCGGCCAGGTCGACGGGCTCCAGGGACGCCTTGGCACGGAACGCCCCGGCCGGGTCCGTGATCCGCCGGTAGCTGTACAGGACGTCCTGCGCGGTGACCGGCCTGCCGTCGTGGAAGACGGCTTCGCGCAGGGTGACCCTCCAGCGGTCCAGGCCGGTGGTGGGCTCCCACGACGCCGCCAGGCGGGGCCGGGCGGACAGGTCGGCCCCGTAGTCGGCGAGCTTGTCGAAGAGGGCTTTGGCGCGGGCCACGTCGGCGAAGAGGTTGGCGCGGTGCGGGTCCAGGGTCTCGCTCGCGCCGCCGCCGGCGAACGCGGCGCGCAGGCGCCCGCCGCGCCGTGGCGTGCCGTCGCTCGCGGGCGGTCCGGCGGCCGGTCCGGGTCCCGCGCAGCCGGCGAGGGCGAGCGCGCCGAGCCCGGCGGCGCCTCCGGTGGCGGTGAGGAAGCCCCGCCGGTTCAGGCCGGGGAAGCGGGCGGGGTGCGGGGGGACGTCGTGCATCACGGAGTTCCTTGCTTGAGGTGGGTGGGTGCGGGGCCGGGGTGTGGCGGGGCCGCGCGGGCCGGTTCAGAGACCGGGCGCGCCGGTGAGGCGGGCGATCAGGTGGAGGCGGTCGCCGTCGGCCGTGGCGGTCGGCGGATCGCCCTCCCGCCAGGGTGGATCGGTGCGGGGGCCCGGTCCGTCGTACAGGGCGATCACGTCGAACCCGTGGACGGCGAGCAGGTGGCGCAGTTCCTGGGGGAAGAGCAGCCGCCAGGCGGAACGCTGTTCCACGGGCGGGCGGTCGCCGGTGGTCCACACCCGGGTACGGCGCAGCAGTTGGGCGGTCCTGTCCACCCACAGGGTGGTGGTGGAGCGGTACGTGGTGCCCCGCCAGGTGACCTCGTCGGTGGCGGGGGCCTCCAGGAGGTCCGTACGGCCCAGGAAGTAGGCGCCGTTGCGCATCTCGGCGACGAGCAGGCCGCCGGGCGCCAGGGCCCGGCGGCAGGAGGTGAGGAAGCCGGCGAGCTGGTCGTTCGTGTGGCAGTACAGGAGGGAGCTGTCGAGGCACACCACCGCGTCGAAGACCCTCTCCCCCAGGTCGAACCCGTGCAGGTCCGCCCGGAGGTAACGGGGGCCGGGGTGGTGCGCCCGGGCGTGGCTCAGCATCGCCTCGGACAGGTCGGCCCCGGTGGCCCTGCGGCCGGCCCGGTGCAGGTGGGCGGTGTCGCGTCCGGTCCCGCAGCCGAGGTCGAGGATGCGGGGGCCGGGCGCCCCGTGGCGGCGCAGGCAGTCCTCGGCCCAGCGTCCGGCGCGCCGTTCGGGGTCGGGGAAGCGGGCCTCGTACAGGGCGGGGTGGTCGGTGAGCAGGTTCGCGGCGGTGGCCGTCGTGCCGGGTGCGTCGTTCATGCGCTCACCCGTGCGGTCGCGGGGTGGGCCGGAAGGAGGCGGCGGTGCCGCAGCCGGGCGACGCCCGCGGCGGAGGCCAGGCCGAGGACGAGGCAGCACGCCCACGGCAGCCACGGGGTGCCCGTCCGTGCGCCGGTGTCCATGGCCCAGCCGACGAGGGTGCTGCCGATGGCGGCGGCGACGCCGGAGCACGCGTAGAACACGCCGAAGGAGGTGCCGGTGAGTTCGGGCCGCCCGAAGCCGGGGATCAGTTCCATCACGAACGGCTGGGCGATCATCAGGCCGACGTGCAGGAGCAGGACGCCGGCCAGGACGGGAAGGGCCCGCAGCACCGCGTCCGCGGGACCGTCGGGCCCGCCCGCGACTCCCGACACCGCCATCGGCGGCAGGAAGGACAGGCCCGTCAGGGCGAGTCCGGTCCCGATCCAGCGCGCTCTGCTGCCCCGCTTCTTGAGCACGCGGGTGATGCGGGTCTGGAAGGCCAGGTGGGTGAGGGTGCCGACGAGGAAGACGAGCCCGGCCGCGCCCTGCCAGCCGGTGGCCTGCCGGGCGCCCGCGGGCACCAGCAGGTACAGCTGGTTCTCCAGGGTGTGGAGGCCGACCAGGGTCAGGGCGAAGGCGAGGAGGCCCCGGTTGCCGATCACCTCGCGCCAGTCGCCGAGGACGCTGTTCCCGCTCGGCGTGACCCGGCGGGCGGGCAGCACCAGGGCCTGGGCGACGGTGAGTACGGCGAAGAGGCCCGCCGCGGTGAGCGCGGAGGCACGGAAGTCGACCAGCAGGAGGGCGCTGCCGAGCAGCGGCCCGACGAGCGCGCCGACGGTCGCGAAGACGTGGAAGAGCGCGAACGCCTCGGCGGTCCGCTCCCCCGCCTCCAGGGCCAGATAGGCCCGCACGGCGGGGTTGAACAGCGCCCCGGCCAGTCCGCTGAGGACGGAGGCGGCGAGGAGGACGGGCAGTCCGTCGCCGAGGGCGAACAGTCCGAAGCCGACGGCCCGCAGGGCGCATCCGGCGATGATGACGCCGCGCGGGCCGAGCCGGTCGGACGCGGTCCCGCCGATGAGGAACAGCCCTTGCTGGCTGAGGTTCCGCACCCCGAGCACGATGCCGACGACGGCCGCCGACAGGCCCAGATCCTCGCCGAGGTGCAGGGCGAGATGGGGGACGAGGAGGTAGAAGCCGGTGTTGACGCCGAGCTGATTGACCAGGAGGAGGCGGACCGCGAGCGGGAAGCCGCGTATCTCGTGCCACGTCTTCACGGACCGGCCTCCCCGGCGCCGCGCTCGCGCACTCCGAGGCCCGGGATGTGCCCCGCCCGTACGGTGCCGTCGGCGCCGCCGATGCCCGTCCACGGGTCGTGGGCGAGCAGCAGGTGGCCGTCGAGGTCCACCCACCGGGCGCGGTGCACCAGGTGGACGGCGGGCGCGAGGGCGAGCGTGCTGGCCGTCAGGCAGCCGAGCATCAGCTCGGTTCCCGTGCCGTCGATCAGGTCCGCGATGCGCGAGGCGGCGCCGGCGCCGCCGCACTTGGCGAGTTTGACGTTGATGCCCTGGACGCGACCGGCGAGGCGACGGGCGTCGTCGGGGCCGACCGCGTCCTCGTCGGCGATGACGGGCAGCGGCGAGCGTTCCGCGAACCTCGCCAGCGCCTCCGGGTCGCCGGGGGCGAGCGGCTGCTCGACGGCCTCGACGCCCAGCTCCACGGCGAACGCCGTCATCCGCTCGGCCTCCGGGACGCTCCACGCCCCGTTGGGGTCGAGGAGCAGCCGGGCGTGGGGCGCCGCGGCGCGGACGGCCCGCAGCCGGGCGAGGTCCTCGGCCGGATCCGGCACGCCGGCCTTCAGTTTGAGGACCGAGAACCCCCGGCGCACCAGCCGGGCCGCCTGTGCGGCGGCCCGTGCGGGCGCGGTGATGCCGATCGTGCGGGCGGTCGCCGCGGACGGCGGGGACACGGCGGAACCCAGCATCCGGTGGACGGGGACGCCGGCGCGCTTGCCGACGAGATCGAGCAGCGCGGATTCCACGGCCGCCGCGACGGCCGGCGGGGTGTCCTTCCGGGGGCCGCTCCGGAGGGTTTCGAGGGCGCTCTCGGGGTCCGGGAAGCGCGCCAGCCACTGTGCCTCGACGTCGAGGAGCCGCCCGAGGGCCGGTGCGTCGAGCCCGTAGTAGACGCTGGTCACGGCCTCGCCGTGGCCGCGCTCCCCGCCGTGCGCGAGGGTCAGCCAGACGGCTTCGCGGGCCGTCGTCGTGGAGCGGGAGATGCGCAGCGGCTCGGCGAGGGCGAGGCGCACGGTGCGCAGGGAGGTCTTCACGGGGTCCTTTCCGGCGTCGGGGCCAGGGGGTCGGTGACGGTGCGGCACCGTGCCCAGCCGGTGGCCTCCGCGGCCCGGGGGTGCGGCATCTCGACGGGGCGGGTGGCCGCGGCCGCCGGGTCGATGCCGTGGGCCGCGGTGAAGTCGTCGTCGAACACGCTGCCGAGGTAGCGGTGCGGTCCGTCGGGGAAGACGGTGGCGACCACCGCCCCGGGGTGGACGCGGGCGGCCCAGGCGGCGACGAGGGCGACGGCGCCGGTGCTCCAGCCGCCGCTGACGAAGCTGGAGCGGGCCAGCCGCCGGCACGCGTCGGCGGCCTCGGCGGGCCCGACCCAGTGCACTTCGTCGAAGGCGTCATAGGCGACGTTCCGCGGGTGGATACTGCTGCCCAGGCCGCGCATCAGCCGCGGCCTCGCGGGCTGGCCGAAGATCGTGGACCCCGTGGAGTCCACGCCGACGAGTCGCAGTCCGGGCCAGTGCCGCCGCAGCGGACCGACGATCCCGGCGCTGTGACCGCCCGTCCCGACGCTGCAGACCAGCACGTCGAGGTGGTCGAGCTGCGTCGTGAGTTCCGCGGCCAGGGACGCGTAACCCCGCCTGTTGTCGGGGTTGTTGTACTGGTCGGGCCAGTAGGCGTCCGGAAGGCGTGCGCGCAGTTCGCGCAGGCGGGCCAGCCGGGCCGCCTGCCAGCCGCCTTCGGGCGCCGGGCGGTCCACCAGCTCCAGGCGGGCCCCGTAGGCGCGCAGCAGCCGCCGCATCGAGGGTTCCAGCTCGATGTCGCCGACCAGCACGACCGGGTGGCCGAGGGCCTGTCCGGCGAAGGCGAGGCCGATGCCGAGCGTCCCGGAGGTGGACTCCACCACGGGTGCTCCCGGGTGCAGTTCGCCGCGCTCCTTCGCGCCCAGGAGCATGGAGACGGCCGCCCGGGCCTTCATCCCGCCGACGCCGAGCCCTTCGAGTTTGGCCCAGAAACCGGGCTGCGGGCACGGCAGGTCGGCGGTGACGCGGGCGAGCGGCGTGCGGCCGAGGAGGGCCAGGAGGTCCCGGTTGCCGGCGGCGTGCGCGTTGGGCAGGACGGCGATGGTCACAGGGCGGCTCCGTAGCGGTGGAGGGTCCCGGGTCCGCCGTCGAGCCAGAAGAAGGGATACGGCTCCGCGCACACCGCGCTGACGCCGGAGCCGATCAGCCGGGGCAGGACGGCACTGCCGGTCTGGGCGAAGAGCACCAGTGGCACGCCGTGCGCCCGCGCGTGCCGCCGCAGCGGCTCGAAGGTGCCGTTGCCGAGCGTCATGCCGGACGCGAGGACGGCGTCGCAGCGCGGCAACTCCGCGAGGGCGTCGGTGCGTACGGGCTCGCCCCACTCGGTCGTCCCGCCCTTGAGGTCACAGGGGACGTAGGCCAGTCCGCGTGCGCGCAGCGCTTCGAGCAGCGAGTTGACCACCCCGACCACGAGCACGGTCGCGCCCGGCGCGACGTCGATCAGCCGCACGACGGCCTCGGCGCGGGCCCGCGACTTCTCCAGCGAGGTGCCGGCGGGCAGCGGGCAGGGCTCCCCGCCGCCGGCCGGACCGTGCGGGAGGACGTGCATCAGGTACGCGTCGAGGGCGGCGACCCGGACCGGCGCGAGCTCGTGGTCCAGAAGGGTCGCGACGTCGGCGCCGACGCAGGATTCCACGGCGCCGTCGGGCAGGCGTCCGGGCTCGACCGCGCACGACCCCACGGCCGCGGCCAGCCGCAGGCTGAGGACCTCGTTGCGGTACCCGGTCCCCCGCCCTTCGTGCCGTACGGCCTGCCGGGTGGTGAAGGCGACCGCGATCCGCTGGGTGCGGGGGTCCGGCCCGAGGTCACCGGCCAGCACGCGCGCGACGAGGTCGTCGTACGAGGAGGCCGTGCCACGGACGTCGGCGCGTGTGGTCATCGGCTCGCCACCCGGGGTTCCAGCTGCGCCAGCAGTGCCTCGACGCGGGTGCGGGCACCGCGGCCCCGGGCGTCGCCGGCCATGACGTGGCCGAGGTAGTCGTTGTTGCTTCCCGCGGCCTTGACCGTGCTGCCGGGCTCGGCGAGCCGCAGCTCCAGCAGGTCGTGCGCCGCACCGACCGTCTCCATGCCGTCGACGGTCTCCAGGACCCCGTCCCGCTCCGGCACGAGGAAGCCGATCGCGGCACTGGTGAGCCCGGTGTCACGGCGGCGCAGGTCCGGTGCGCGGCCGAGCGCCACGTCCACGCAGGCGGCGGCGAGGTCGACGCCGGTCACGTGCCGCACCAGTTCGGTGATGCGGTTGCCGGCCGGACGGGGATTGACCTCGACCAGGCGCGGCCCGTCGGGCGTCAGCTTGATCTCGGTGTGGGCCACGACCCCGTCGAGACCGAGCGCCTTCAGCGCCCGGCACGCGGTCTCCTCGGCGGCGGCGGTGTCGGCCGCGTCCAGCGCCGCCGGGAACATGTGGCCGGTCTCGACGAAGGCGGGCGCCCCGCCGACGCTCTTGTCGGTGACGCCGACAACGTGCACGGCCCCGCCGTACGACACGGTCTCGACGCTGACCTCCGGACCGTGCAGGAGTTCCTCGATCAGCACGACGGGTGCGCGCCGCTGCCCTCGCGCGTTGACGGGAGAGGCGGCGAGCTCACGGTAGGCGTGCGCCAGCGCGACCTCGTCGTCCACGCGGCGGACGAACATCCCGGCGCACAGGTCCACGGGCTTGAACACCAGCGGATATCCGAGGCCCCGCGCCGCGCGGGCGGTCTCGGCCCAGTCGCCGCAGACCGCGAACCGCGGTCCCGGCAGACCCGCCTCGGCCAGGACGCGGCGGGTGGCGTCCTTGCGGCAGGCGTCGTCGACCGCCTCGGGCGTGGGCCCGGGCAGGCCCAGCCGGCCGGCGATCCGGGCGGCCGTGGGGAGGTAGTAGTCGCAGGAGGTGACGACACCGTCGAAGCGCAGCACCTCGTGGGCCCGCTCGACGAAGGCCGACAGCGCGTCCGTGTCGTTCGTCTCCGCGGACAGCACGTGGCGCGCCCCGAGGAGCGGATGGGCGGCGCCCTCCGGTGCGGAGCGCAGGTAGTGGTGCAGGTCGCGGGTGAGGAAGGTGAACTCGTGGCCGGCTTCCCGGAGGGCGGACGGCAGCAGTCTGCTCATCGATCCGACCCAGCTCTCGACCATCAGGAGATGTGCCACGGCTTTCCTTTCACACGGCAGCGCGGAGGTACGACTCGGTCGCGGCGCCGTCGGCGCCGTGACCGAGGAGGACGTTATCGACAATCGTTTTCATTGTCACCTGATGCCCCATCACTTCCTTGGCGCATGCGCTGCGGAGCTGTCGCCGTATGCCCTGGAATGAACCCTTCGCGACCCCTTGCCCCTCCTGGGACCTGTCTCCCTCACGGAGCAGTCGGCCGACGGGGGCCTTCTCGCGGGGCGACCGATGAGTCCACGCGAGGTCCGGAGTCCTCCCTGGGAGGACCTGTCACCCCGACGAAGGAGAAGCCGTGACACAGGACGTCTGGCCGCTGGTGCACGCCGAGCGGGCCGCACTCATCGAGGACCTGGCCGGGCTCGACGACGAGCGCTGGCGGGAGGAGTCGCTCTGCGCGGGGTGGACCGTGCACGACGTCGCCGCCCACCTGGTCGACACCGCCCTCACGACGCGCGTCGGGTTCGTGGTCGGCCTCGCCCGGGCCCGCTTCGACTTCGACCGGCAGAACGCCGTCGGCGTGGCACGCCGCCGGGGCGACGACCCCCAGGAGACCCTGCGCCGGCTGCGCCGGGTGGCGACGCGGACGTCGGCCCCTCCCGCCCCGCTCGACAGCCGTCTCGTCGAGGAGGTCGTCCACGGCGAGGACATCCGCAGGCCCCTGGGCCTGGAGCGCCGCTACCCCACCGCGGTCGTCACCAGGGCCCTGCTCCTCCAGACCCGGACCTCCGCGTCCTTCGGCGGCGCCAAGGAGCTGGTGGGCCGGGTCAGCCTGACGGCGACGGACACGGAGCTGGAGGTCGGCGACGGCCCCGCGGTGAGCGGCCCCGCCCTCTCCCTGCTGCTCGCCGTGTCGGGGCGCCGGGTGGCCCTCGACGACCTCGCGGGGCCGGGCGTGCGGACGCTGGCGACGCAGCCCTGACGTCCCGTCACCCCCCTCGGGCCGACCGCCCTCCCCCGGGCTCTCCCCCTCTGCCCCTGGCCCCCAGTCACTCCCCCTCCCGCCCCCACGTCGTCCGGTCCTGCCGCTCGAACGATCCGGTCGAACGGCGTTGTCAGTGGCTCCCGATAGCTTGGTGATCGTTCGAAGTCACGGGGTGAGAGGGGTGAATTCGTGGGTGTCAGGTATGCGTTGCGCGTGGTCCTGGTCGACGTCAACGACGAGGTGGTGACCGCCTGGCGGTCCGCCTTCGCGGACACGCCGGAGGTCGAGATCAGGCAGGGTTCCCTGCTGGATGTGGACGTCGACGCCTGGGTCTCCCCCACCAACGAGCGGGGCCGGATGGACGGTGGGGTCGACGCCGTCGTCAAGCGGTACCTGGGCGCCGGCATCCAGGTCCGGGTGCAGCGGGCGATCCGCGACCGGTTCGCCGGGCGGCTTCCGGTGGGCAGCGCCGTGTGCGTGGCGTCCGGGGCGGACGTGCCGCGGTACCTGATCTCGACGCCGACCATGCGCCAGTCCTCGCAGAACGTCAGCCAGACGATGAACGTGGCGCTGGCCTGCGCGGCCGCCTTCCAGGCCGTGCACCAGCAGAACCGGGCGAAGCCGGGCAGCATCCGGTCGGTCGCCCTCGTCGGGATGGGCGCGCAGACCGGGCAGGTGCCCGCGACGGTGTGCGCCAACCTGATGTGGACGGGCTACACCCTCTTCCACGACCACGGGTTCGCGGACTACGACGAGTTGAGATCCGCCATACTCGGTCAGCTGGCCGACATCGAGGGAGCGGGGTCCGCGCGGCGGGTCCGGATCAACGTGCCCCGGCAGCGTTCCTTTCGCCACTGACCCGAAGGGCCCCCAGGCCCCTGCCGCCCTGGGCGCGGACGGCACCCCCGCCCCCGCGGGCGTCGACGGCACCGACGCCCCCGCCCCCACCGTTCAGCAATCCGGCACGCCCGTCGAGGCGTCCGGTTCGAGTTCCGGGAGTTCCCCCCTCGTGAGTGATGTCGACGTGACGGCCTCCGGTGACGCCTCTTCCCCGGCCGGGGACCCGCTGGGCCTCGCCGACCTGTTCACCGGCGGCGGCGAGCCGTGGCTTCCGCTGCTCGCGCCGGTGATCGCGGCGCAGCCCGGCGCCGCCGACTTCATCGGGCCGAAGCGCAGCCCGGAGGTCGTGCCGGTGCGCGAGCTGACGTTCCAGGCGCTGAAGCCGCATCCGCCGGAGAAGTGGAAGGTGGTCGTCTTCGGGCAGAACCCCTATCCGCGGGCGGAGAGCGCCACCGGCATCGCGATGTTCGACAACACCTTCAACGACTGGAAGGACAGCCAGTTCGGCCGGGTCGTCAGCATCCGCTGCCTCATCAAGGCGGCCGCGATGTGGAAGTACGGCATCGTCAAGAAGACGCCGATCGCCGACGTCCGCGCCCTGCTGAAGAAGGAGGACACGGTCCAGCCGCCCGAGTGGTTCCAGGCGATGCTGACGCAGGGCGTGCTCCTGCTGAACGCGTCCCTGACCGCCAGCGCGGACGGGGCGATGCCGACCGACCGGCACACGTCGTTCTGGCGCCCCGTGGCCGAGCAGATCGTCGAGGAGATCCTCCGTGCGAAGCAGGACGCCGCCGAGGAGGACGACCGCGGCGTGGTGTTCGCCTGGTGGGGCGCGCACGCCCGGAGCCTGAAGAGGGTCGTCCAGCGGCTGGAGAAGAAGTACCCGGGGGTCCAGGTCCGTCACCTGGACCACGCCAACCCGGCCGCCCAGGGCGATCTGTTCTGCGAGGGCGACCACTTCTCCCAGGTGAACGACGCCCTCGCGGCGGTCGGGGCCGAGCCGGTGGACTGGCTGCCGCGGAAGGGCTGGGACCAGGGGGCCGGCGGGGCCGGGGGCCCGGAGGACGGCGGGGTCTCACAGCGCATGGGGGCGTTCATCGCGTCCACCATGGAACTGCACCAGCTGTATCTGGAGCGCCTCACCAGCGTCAAGGACGAGGGCCTCGTCCTGCCGCCCGTCACCGGGGTGTTCGACACGCCGCTGATGGACTTCCGGAAGGCCGTCGAGCCGGTCTCGCAGGTGATCGCCCACCTGGACCGCCACATCGACCTGTCGAGCCGCTTCGGCGAGACGAAGGCCGCCGAGGCCGCCCCCGCCGGCGGACCGTCCGGCGAGGCCGTGGGCTCCCTGTCGGCCGACGAGATCTCGGCGCTCTACCTCTACACGTGCGAGTCGGGCTTCTACCGCGAGATCAACGCCGTCCTGCGCTCCTCGGACCGTGAGCGCGTGGTCCCCTACCTGCCCTACCTGCGCCTTCTGTTCTCCGCCATGGAGGGCCTGCCCGCGCGGACGAAGCCGCTGTGGCGCGGAGTGGCTCTGGACCTGCGGTCCCAGTACCCGCTCGGGCGGACCGTGACCTGGTGGGGCGTGTCGTCGTGCACGTCCGAGCTCGGTGTGGCCCGGGCGTTCCTCGGCGGGCGCGGCCGGCGCACCCTCTTCGAGGTGACACCGGCCCGTGCGGTGGGCATCCGACGCTTCTCCGCCTTCACGGGCGAGGAGGAGTACATCCTCGCGCCCGGAACGCAGCTGGAGGTGACCGAGGTGAAGGCCGAGCGCGGCGGTCTGTGCACCGTACGCCTGACGGAACTGGAGGGGGCCGGGCTGGTGTCGTAGCGGCCCGGGACGGACACGGACGGGGTGGGACGTGCGCCTGCTCGGGGGTCGTGCCTTCGCCTCGTACGCCCCACCGAACCGCCGACGCCGTCGTGACAGGGTTTCCTGTGACGACGGCGTCGGCCGGCAGGTCGGTCGGCCTTCGTGAGGCCGTGTCGGTGTGCCGGTTCAGCCCGGCCATGTGCCGGTCAGACGGCGGGTGGTGGCCGCGCCCGACCGGTCGACGGCGGCCTTGACGACGGCGAAGATCGCGCCTTGCAGCGCCGCGGCGATCAGGACCTCCCGCCAGGTGCGGTCCTCGTCGGTGGCGTGGGGAGCGTCGTCGTCGTGACCGATCCACTTCCAGGTCTGCTTGAAGGCAGCGCCCGCGAGCAGGCCGCTGACGGCACCGAGCGTGAAGCCGACGGGTTTGTACGCGATCTTGGATGCCTTCACTTCTGCCTCCGGTTCCGGCGGCGCAGAAGCGGGACGGCCACCACGGCGGCGCCGGCGACCAGCAGCGGGGTGCGTGCCCCACGCGCCGTGCGGGCGGCCGAAGCGGCCTTGTCGCGGATGCCGTCAGGGGTCTTGTCGAGGGTCCGCTGCTTGGCCCGGGCCGCGCCACGGCGCACCGACCCCACCGTGTGGGCGGCCTTGTCGAGCACGGGGTCGGGAATCCTCTCCTTGAGGGCCTCGGACGTCCGCGCCGCCTTGACCCGGATCCGGCCGGTCACGGCGGAGGCCGCGTCCACGGCCTGCTCCTTGACCTCCACCGCCTTCTCCCTGACCTCCACGGCCTTCTCCCTGACCTCCGCCGCCTTCTCCTTGGTCTGCGCCTTCACGTCGGCCTTGGCCGCCAACGCCTCGACGGTCCGCCCGAGTTCCTGCCGCGTGTGCTCGACCTGCTCACGCAGCTCCTCGGTGCCCTGCTCGGGTACGCCGTCCTGACCCTGGTGGCTCATCGCTGCACCTTCTCCTTGATCTCGGCCACGTCGGCCTTGACGCTGTCGATGGTCTGCTCGGGTGCGGGGCCGCCGGCCTTGGCGACCTGCTTCCTGCCGCCCGCGGCCAAGGCCCCGGCCACCGCCGCGAGGACGGCGGCGACGACGAGGGCCGAGGCCCACACCGGCAGGACCAGCGCGAGGGCGGCGATGCCCGCGGCGACCAGCGCCTGGACGGCGAGGATCGCGACGAAGCCCGCTCCGCCGAACATCCCGCCGCCCCTGCCGTAACGCCGGCCCTTCTGCGTCATCTCCGCCCGGGCCAGCCGCATCTCCTCCCGGACCAGCTCCGACACCTGCTGCGACGCCCGCGAGACGAGCTCGCCCACGGAGTCGTCCTTGTCCGAGCGGGGGCCGCTTCCAACCGCGCTCATGCTGTTCCTCACCTTCCTCGTGCCGGCGGATCGCGTCGTGACGCGCGTACCCCGCAACCCGGCCCTCACCCACCACCGGAACGAAGGCGCTCGGACGGCGACGGGACACCGGAACGAACGGACGGGAAGCTGCCGCGGGTGGAGAGGAAAGCGTGCCCCGCGCCCACGGCGACCGCCATCGACTCCTGCCGGGCGACCCCAGGACGGAACGCGGTGCGGACGGCGCGCCCGCGGAGGCCCCGGGCGGGCGGCTGTCGCGTCAGGGCGTGAAGAGCACCTTGACCGCGCCGTCCTGCTTCTTCTGGAACATGGCGTACGCCTCGGGCGCCTCGTCGAGCGGCAGCCGGTGGGTCGCGAAGTCCTCCGTGCCCAGGGGGTCGCCGTCGGTGACCAGCGGCAGCAGGTCGGGCACCCAGCGCCAGACGTTGGCCTGGCCCATGCGCAGCTGGATCTGCTTGTCGAAGAGGGTGAGCAGCGGCATCGGGTCGGTCATGCCGCCGTACACGCCCGACACCGAGACGGTGCCTCCGCGGCGTACCAGCTCGATGGCCAGGTACAGGGCGGACAGCCGGTCCACCCCGAAGCGCTTCATCAGTCGCGCCGCCAGCGGACCGGGCAGGAGCCCGGCGAGCTTCTGCGCTCCGGCGGCCAGGGGCGCGCCGTGCGCTTCCAGCCCCACCGCGTCGATGACGGCGTCCGGGCCCCGCCCGTCGGTCAGGTCCCGGACGACGGCCACGACGTCGTCCCTGTCGAGTGCGACGATGTGGACGCCGTGCCGCCGCGCCCGCTCCAGCCGCTCGGGGACGAGGTCGATCCCGATGACCTTCTCGATGCCGAGGTGCGCGGCGATCCGGGTGCACATGTCGCCGATGGGGCCGAGCCCCAGGACGGCCACGCTGCCGCCCGCGGGCACGGCGGCGTACCGGACCGCCTGCCAGGCCGTCGGGAGGACGTCGGAGAGGTAGACGAACCGGTCGTCGGGCGGACCGTGGGGCACCTGGACGGGCAGGTTGTTGCCGAAGGGGACCCGCAGGTACTCGGCCTGGCCTCCCGGCACCTGGCCGTAGAGCTTGGTGTAGCCGAACAGGGACGCGCCCATGCCGTGCTCGTGCACCTGGGTCGTCTCGCACTGCGAGTGCAACCCCTGCACACACATGAAGCAGGTCCCGCAGGAGATGTTGAACGGCACGACGACCCGGTCCCCCGCGCGCACGGCGGTGACGTCGGGACCCGCCTCCTCGACGACGCCCATCGGCTCGTGGCCCAGGATGTCGCCCGCTTCGAGGAACGGGCCGAAGACCTGATAGAGATGCAGGTCAGAGCCGCACAGGCCGGTGCTCGTCACCTTGACGATCACATCGTTCGGCTTCTCGATCACAGGGTCGGGCACGGTGTCGACACGCACGTCGGCCGTGCCGTGCCAGGTCAGCGCCTTCATCACGAGCCCTCCTCGCCTGCCGTGTCGCCGTCGCCGCTCGCGGGTCCGGCCGTCCTGCGGTGCCCCTCGGCCTCGAGCGCGTCCGGGAGCACCTTGCCGAGCGACTCCTGCGCCTTGGTCTTCACCGATCCCCCGGTGACCTTCTCGCCGCCGCTCTCCCCGGCCTCCGGCCCCTGCCGGGCCGCCTCCGTCGGATCGTCCTCGTCTTGTCGGCCGTACCCGATACCGCTCGAAGCCCCGGTCACCACCGCGAAGGGATTGATTCCTTCCATGCCCGGCCGACTGCCCACTGAGACGGCGGGTACGCGAGCGGATCCGCGGAGATCCGGATCGGCTTTCGTGCCGGTCGGTGGGGGCAGAGGCGCGGCCGGGACGCCCTCGCCGGGATCGGGGGCTCTCCCGCGAGCGGGTCGGCGCGGACCGGGGGCGTGGAGAAGGCCAGGCTTGATGTGGCCGACGGGTGAGGGCGCTCGGAGGGGCGTACGCGGGCGTGGGGAGGGGGGGGGGGGGGGGGGGGGGGGGGGGGGGGGGGGGGGGGGGGGGGGGGGTGGGGGCGGTACAGAAAACGCGGAAACAAAACACAAAAAACCCCCCACACC
>NZ_JBVJMN010000078.1:0-5929 GCF_055584185.1 Streptomyces sp. NPDC104202
CCCCCCCCCCCCCCCCCCCCCCCCCCCCCCCCCCCCCCCCCCCCCCCCCCCCCCCCCCCCCCCCCCCCCCCCCCCCCCCCCCCCCCCCCCGGCGTTGTGCCGTCAGTGCTCGCCGACCACGCACCACTCCAGGACCGCCATCGCGGCGGTCATCTTGTGGAAGGCCTGCCGCCAGGCGAGGCTGCGCGGGCCGTCGAGGACCTCGTCGGAGACCTCCTGGCCGCGGACGGCCGGCAGGTCGTGCAGGAAGACGGTGTCCGGACCGCTGTGGCGCTCGAAGAACGTGCCGTCGATGGCGAACCCCTCGAAGGAGGCGAGCCAGTTCGGGTCGGCCTTCGGGACACCCATGGTCTGCCAGCGGCTCGTGTAGACCGCGTCGACGGGACCCTCGACCGCGGCCGGGTCGGTCACCCGGGTCACCAGGTGCCGGCCGCCGCTGAGTTCGTCGACCAGGTCCATCGTGTCCTTGGGCACCTCGTACCCCTCGGGAGACAGCAGCGTGATCCGCAGACCGGGGGTGAGCGCGCCGGCCAGGGCGAGGGCCGCGCCGGAGCTGTTGCCCTCGCCGACGACGAGGACGTGGCGCCCCGCGAGGTCGCCGAACCGCTCGGTGAGCGTGGCCAGGTCGGCGATCGCCTGGGTGGGGTGCTCGTCGAGGCTGAGCGCGTTGACGACCGCGAGGTCCGGGCTGCCGCCGAGGCGGCGCATCTCCGCCACGTCGCCGTTGGTGCGGACGACGAGGGCGTCGAGGTACTGCCCGAGGACGCGGCTGGTGTCCTCCACCGTCTCCCCGGTGGTCAGCTGGAGTTCGTCGGGACCGAAGGTGATCACGTCGGCGCCGAGCCGGGTGGCGCCGCTCCAGAACGACGTGCGGGTCCGGGTGGAGGACTTGCGGAAGTAGATGCCGACCTGGCGTCCCGTCAGCGGACGGTCGGCGACCTCACCGGTGCCGAACTCCACGGCGCGGGCGACGATGCGGGCGAGCTGCTCGGGCGTGAGGTCGGCGAGCGAGATCAGGTTGCGCATGGTGGGCATGCCTTTCTGCGAAGGGTGGTGGGGAGAAGCGGGAGAGGGACGAGGGCGGAGGACGAGAGAGGGAAGAGGCGAAGAGGCGGGGACAAGGGACGCGGGAGGGCGGGGCCGCTCAGGAGACCAGGGCCGCGGACCGTACGAGGAGGGCCGCGCGCTCGGCCGCCGGCCGCCGCACCAGGTGGAGGACGCCGAACCGCGGGGCCCCGTCCTCGTCGCCGGGCAGCCGCCGCACCAGCCCCCGCAGCATCAGGGCGTGCACGTCGCGCACCACGGTCGCCGGGGAGGCGGAGAGTTCGGCGGCCGCCTGGTCGGCGCTCCACCCGTCGGCCAGCAGGCTCAGGTTCCCCAGGAGCGCGGCGGGACCGTCGTCCAGGGCCGCGACGGCCGCGGCGAGCTGTGCGGCGAAGCCGTCGCCGGCGCCGGTGTCGCAGGCGGTGACGTCGTCCGCCACCTCCAGCGGCGCGGTCCGGGCGATCCCCAGCAGCTCCGCGGGGGAGCGCAGCAGGAGCCAGGAGGCCGCGGCCTCCATCGCCCGGGGCACCCCGTCGAGGGCCCGGCTGAGTTCGGCGACCGTCCGCACCAGGGAGTCGCCCGGCAGCAGGTCGGGGCGCATGTGGCCGACGTACGACAGCATCAGCTCGACGGCCGGCTGCCCGGCGGTGAGGGAGTCGCCCGGCAGGGGCCCGCCGGTGGAGTCGGTCCGCGCCGGGCCGGGCACGGGGAGGGGGCCGAGCGGCAGCAGCCGGTTGCCCGGGGTGCGGTGCGGTTCCCGCGTCGTGATCAGCACCTTGAGGCGGTCGCAGGCGTGGAGCAGTTCGAGGAGCGGGGCCGCGAGGTGCGGAGTGCCGTCGTGTCCGTCGAGCACCAGGAGGGTCGCCCGGCCGCCTATCACGGAGGCGAGTTCGTCCAGGCCGCGGCCGCCGAGCGCGACGGAGCGGGCCCAGCCCGCCAGCGCGGACCGCGGGCTGCGGGCCGCCGCCGGGCCGGCCACGGGGGGCGCGTCCTCGTTCATGTCGACCCAGACGACCGGGGTCCGGTCGCGGCTGTGGAGGGCCAGCGCCGCCTCCTGGGCCAGCCGGGTCTTGCCGACCCCGGCCAGGCCCACCACGCTGAGGAGCCGCTCGTGCTCGGTGGACAGCAGGCCGGTCAGCGCCCGCAGTTCCTCGGTGCGGCCCACCAGCCGGCGCAGCGGTCTGGGCGGCGGGGCCAGTTCCGCGCCGTACGTCTCGCGCATCACGGTGCCGGCCTCGGCACCCTCCACGGCGAGCTCCAGGGCGGCGCGGCGGGCGTCGCTCAGGCGCATGGCGCCGGCGAGGAGCCGGAGCGTCTCGCGGCGCGGGTGCCGCACCCGCCCCTGCTCCAGGTCTCTGATGGCCCGCACGCTGACGGTCGACAGACCGGCCAGCTGCTCCTGGGTGATCCCGGCCCACTGCCGTGCGGCCCGCAGCTGTTCGGCGAGTCCGTCCGGCGACGCCTGCTCGGTCATGACCAGTCTCCTTGGATGCATGGGGGGTCCTCAGTGCGAGGGCCGCGAAGGAGTCGGCCTCGTGAGGCACACAGTGGCCGCGGTGCTTACCGTTCCCGTACCGGCTCGTTCCCGAGCGTCACGGGAACGGGCTAGGATCCGCATGCACCGGCGCCGTCGGCGTGGACGAGTGACCTGGGGGGGTGCTTAGGCGATGACCGCTGCCGAGGCGCGATCGCTGCGTTTCAACGTGCTGGGTCCCTTGGAGGGATGGGCCGAGGGCTCGCGGTTGCGGCTGGGGGGACTGATCCAGGAACGGGTGCTCGGCACGCTGCTCCTGGAGCCCGGCCGGGTGCTGACGATCGGCCGCCTCGTGGAGTCGGCCTGGGCCGAGGACCCGCCGGCCACCGCGTCCCACCAGGTCCGCAAGGCGGTCGCCGACCTCCGGCGGCGCATCCCCTCGGGCGGCGACGTCATCGTCACGGACGGCCCCGGGTACCGGGTGGTCCTGGGCTCCGAACAGCTCGACCTGACGGAGTTCGGCGCCCTCGTGCGGGCCGCGCGCGACGCACCCGCCGAGGGGCGCGCGATCGACGCGGTCGAGTCGCTGCGCCGGGCCCTCGGTCTGTGGCGCGGACCGATCCTCGCCGGCGCCGGCGGTCCGGTGATCGAGGCGGCGGCCACCGCCTTCGAGGAGCGCCGGCTCGCCGCGGCCGAGCAGCTCTTCGAACTCCGCCTCGGCCTCGGCGAGTCCGCCGAGCTCGTCGTCGACCTGCGGGACCTGGTGCAGGCCCATCCGCTGCACGAGTCGCTGCGCGCCCAGCTGATGCTGGCCCTCTACCGCTCGGGACGCCAGGCCGAGGCGCTGGAGGAGTACAGCCGGGTCCGCGAACTCCTGGTCGAGGAGCTCGGGGTCGACCCGGGACCGCGTCTGACCAAGGTGTACGAGGGGATCCTGCGCGACAGTCCGGAGCTGGCCGCACCCGTTCCCCCGGCCGACGCGGCGCCGCTCCCCCTCCGGCTCCCGGCCTCGCCGGAGGCCCCGTGCACCCTGCCGTACGACCTGGCGGACTTCACCGGTCGCGGCGACGAACTCCAGGAACTCCTGGACTCCGCGGGGCGGGATTACGCGCGTCACTCGCGCATCGTGGCCCTGGACGGCATGGGCGGCAGCGGGAAGACGTCCCTCGCGGTGCACGCGGCACACACGCTGGCCGGCGACTTCCCCGACGGCCAGCTCTACATCGACCTGCGCGGATACACCCCGGGCGAACAGCCGGTGACCGCGAGCGGGGCGCTCGACAGCCTGCTGCGCGCGCTGGGCGTGCCGGGCACGCGCATCCCCGAGGACGCCGCGGGCCGCACGGCGCTGTGGCGGTCGACCGTCGCGGGGAAGCGGCTGCTGCTCCTCCTCGACAACGCGGCCGACGCGGACGGCGTCCGCCCGCTGCTGCCGACGTCGCCCGGCTGCCTGGTGCTGGTCACCAGCCGGGCCCGGCTGGTGGACCTGGACTCGGCGCAGTGGATCTCGATCGACGTGATGTCGCCGCCGGAGTGCGCGGCGCTGATCGCCGAGACCCTCGGCGAGCGGCGGTACGCGGCGGAGCCCGAGGCGGCCGCCGAACTGGCCCGGCTCTGCGGGCACCTGCCCCTGGCGCTGCGCATCGCCACCGCCCGGCTGCGCAACCGGCCCCGCTGGACGCTGCGGTACCTGGCGGACCGGCTGCGCGACGAGACGCGCAGACTGGACGAGCTGAGCTCGGGCCAGCGCAGCGTCGCCGCCACCCTCCGACTGTCGTACCAGGCCCTGCCGCAGGACTGCCGGACGGCGTTCCGCAGTCTGGCGCTGCACCCGGGCGGCGACCTCGACGTGCACGCGGCCGCCGCGCTCCTCGACACGGACCCGACGGACGCCGAGGACATCCTCGAACTCCTCCTGGACGTGCACCTGCTCCAGCAGCCGGAGATCGGGCTCTACACCTTCCACGACCTGGTCCGCAGCTTCGCGCAGAGCCTGCGTGCCCCGTCGACGGACGGCGACGACGCCGCGTCGACCCGCAGGCTCCTCGACTACTACCTCGCGGCGACGGAGTCGGCCTGCCAGGTGATGTTCCCGGGCCGGCGCCGCATCGCCACCGAGGTGGCGGAGGTGGAGGACGCCGAGGCGTGGGCGTCCCGGCTGCCCTGGTTCGCGGACAGCGGGCAGGCCGAGCAGTGGTTCGCGCGGGAGCAGGGATCGCTGCTCGGGGCCGTCGGTCTGGCCGACCGCGCCGGGCACGACCGGCACACGGTGTTCCTCTCCCGCAACCTCGCCTTCCAGCTCAGCGCGCGCGGCCAGTTGGAGGAGTTCCGCTCGATGGGCCTCGTGGCGGTGGCGGCGGCCCGCCGCCTCGGCGAACTGCCGCTGCTCGGCGTCAGCCTGTCCAACCTGGGCGTCGCCTGCTGGAAGCTGGGTCGCTTCGCCGAGGGCATCGAGGTCGCCACGGAGGGCCGGGATGTCGCCGAACGCCTCGGCGACGTGCAGACGCTGGCCCACAGCGAGAGCGCCCTCGGTCAGCTCAACAGTCTGCTGGGCCGGTTCCCCCAGGCGCTGTCCCACCTGGAGAAGTCGATCGCGCACCAGCGCGAGCTCGGCGCCAGCCGGGCCGAGGCCGAGAGCCTGACCCTCCTCAGCACGCTCTACGAACAGTGGGGCCGGCACGAGGAGGCCGCGTCGGCGGCCCGGCGCGCGATCGGCCTCTGCGACGAACTCGGCCAGCACGAGAACAAGTTGGTCGCCCTCACCGACCTGGCCTTCGCCCATGCCTGCCTGGGCGACGACGAGGCCGCGGACTCCTGCCTCAACCGGGCGCGCGAGCTGTGCACCGAGAGCAGCGACCCGGGCCAGGTGGCGCTCGCCCTCGCCCTCTTAGCGGAGGTCACCCAGCGACTCGGCCGGCCCGAGCAGGCCACGCACTACGCGGATCGCGCCATCGAAACCATTGGGCCAAACGTTTCTCTACTCCGCCGAGCCAAGGTCGAGAACACGGTCGGCCGTTATTTGTTCAAACGCAAGGAGTACGCGGCAGCCCTCGGCCTCCACGAGCGGGCGCACGAGGTGGCCCACTCCCTGGACTTCCGCATCGAGGTCGCCTACGCCCTCTCCGGCATGGCCCGCGCCCAGGCCGCCCTCGGCCTCACCGAGGAGGCGGCCCGCAACGAGCACTCCGCCGAGGAGCTCTTCGACCAGATGGGCGTCCCCGCCGACCGGCGGCGCACCTGACCGCTCCCCGGCACAGACGACGGTGCCCCGCTCCAGGTCCTCTCGGACTCGGAGCGGGGCACCGTCGTATGTGCCGGGGGGGGAGGGGATCAGACGGCGAGGATGGTGACTCCGTTCTTGCCGATGACGGTCGGGCCCTGGTCGTCGGTCGCCACCGCCCGGACGACACC
>NZ_JBVJMN010000078.1:6028-34939 GCF_055584185.1 Streptomyces sp. NPDC104202
CGCCCTTGCCACCGATGACCGTCGGACCCTGGTCGTCCGTGGCGCCGGCCTGGACGACACCGCCCTTGCCGATGACCGTGGGGCCCTGGTCGTCGGTCGCCACCGCCCGGACCACACCGCCCTTGCCACCGATGACCGTCGGACCCTGGTCGTCCGTGGCGCCGGCCTGGACGACACCGCCCTTGCCGATGACCGTGGGGCCCTGGTCGTCGGCGACCACGTGGACGCCGGCCGGCTGGACCTGCGAGTGTCCCGCCCCGGCCGCGGCCCCCAGGCCGAAGGCGAGGGTGGCGGCGACGATCCCGACGAGTCCGGCAGACTTGCGTCCCATGGTCTATCCCCTTTGCGTGGTTTCTGCGGTTTCTGCTTCCCGACACCACGTACTTTCCGGGGACCCGTTCCCGGACCGTTCCCGACCCGATACCGCCCTGCGGGACGGCACGGGAACGCACCCGGGAACGCCAGGTCAGCCCGGGTGGGGACGTCTACTCCGCAGCCCTTGTCAGCCCGTCGCGGACCTCCTGTCGCGGGCGAACACCGTCGCGCCGCCGCCGAGGCGGCAGCTGACCACGCGCGGACCCCGCTCGGTGAGGACCACCGTGGTGCTGACGCGCCCCGATCCGACGTCCGCGAGGTCCAGGAGCGCGCGGACCGTGGCGCGCAGGGCGGCGACCTCGTCCTCGTCGGGCGCCGCGGGACCGGACGGCACCGGGCCCGGGCCCCTGCGGACGCTGATGTCCACCACCGTGTGCATGCTGTTGTCGCTCACGGTCTCGACACGGAACTCAGGCCCGTCCCAGGGCTCGTCCACGTCCGTGTAAGGCGCCGGCCGCCCCGGCAGGTCGTGCTCGACCGACCGTTCGATGGCGGACAGCTCCTGAAGGATGTGGCGTAGCCCCTCGGCCACGTCGATGCGGTCCGGGGGATGCTTCATCGAAAGACTCCTCCTGCAGAGAACTACTCCTGCAGGGTCGGACCCGCCGATCCCGTTTCCCTCCCGCTCCGGTCCCGCCCGGCGGCGGCACGGAGCGCCTCCTCGGGGGACAGGGCGGCGCCCTCGCGGAAGGCGGCCGTGTAGGGGCTGTCGCCGAGTCCCGCGCGGGCGGCGCGCGCGATGCGCTCCACGTCGCCCCGCTCGCCCTCGGGGAGCGGCGCACCGGTGCTCCGCCGGGCCGTGTCCGCCGCGCCGAGGAGGAGGGCGGCACGGGTCAGGGCCGCGGAGCCGCCCGCGGCCACGGCGGCGCCGGCGGTGCCCTCGTAGGAGAGGGCGAGGGCGCGCGGGTCGGCCAGCCGCCTGGCGAGGCCGAGACCGGTCGCCTGGTACGCGGCCGCGCGCCCCGCCCGGCCGCGCAGCTCGGCAACGAACCCCAGCTCCACGTGGATCAGGTGCTTCCCGGCCGTCGACGACGGATAGGCGTCGCGCAGCGTCCGCAGATGGCACTCGGCGGCGTCGAGGTCGCCCGACCGGCGGGCGCCGAGCGCGAGCCCCATCAGGGCGAACACCTCGCCGAACATGTGGCCCTGTGCCGCCGCCTCGCGCCGGGCCCGCTCGTGCAGCAGCCGGGCCCGCTCCCACTCCCCGGCGAGCAGCGCGAGCCGCCCCAGTCCGGCGAGGCGCGCGGAGACCTCCGCCGGCAGCCCCAGGTCCTCGGCGAGCCGCAGCCCCGCGTTCTGACGGTCGGCCGCGGCGGTGGGGTCGCCCTCGATCTCGGCGAGCGCGGCGAGCACCGGGACGGTCTGCAACTCGCCCCACCCGTCGCCGAGTTCCCGGAACGCCCGGGCTGCCGCCGTCGCGTCCTCACGGGCCGCCGCCGACTCTCCGGCGACGAACCCGAGGTGCGCGCGCAGCGCGTGCGCGGCCGCCACGCCCCACGGGTCGGCGGCGGCGCGGAAAGCCCCGAGGGCGCGGGCGTTGACGCTCCGGGCCGCCTCGGGCTCGCCCGCGTGGTGCAGACCGTAGGCGAACATCCACCACGCGCGGGCGCGGCGAGACCCTTCGGGGAGGGCCGCTCCCTCCGCCCCGGGCACCCCCGCCACGGACGCCCCCTCGGGGGGCGCCCCTGCCCCGGCACGCTCCGCCTCCGGCACACGGCCACCCGTCAGCAGGGCGAACGCCCCGTGGAGGAAGGGAAGTTCCTCGGCCGCCTCGACCGGAACGGCGGCCAGCACCTCGGCGAGGTGCCGCCTGCCCTCGTGCAGCCGTCCCCGCATCAGCCACCAGGGGCACAGGGCGGTGGCGAGGGCCACCGCCTCCCGCGGATCCTCACCGTCGAGGGCGTGACCGAGGGCGGCGCGGAGGGCGGCGGACTCGGCGTCGAGCCGCGCGAGCCAGAGCCGTTGCCCCGCGCCGCGCAGACGGGGCTCTGCGTGCTCGGCGACGGCGCGGTGGTGGCGGACGTGGCGGGCGGCGGCGGCTTCCCCCTCCCGTGCCTCGTGGAGCCGGTCCCGGGCATAGGCCGCGACCGATTCGAGGAGCCGGTACCGCGGACCGTGGGCCGTCGGGACCGCCACCACCAGGGAGCGGTCGACCAGGCGGCCCACCAGGTCGGGCACGTCCTCGCGGGGAACGCCGTCGCCCGCGCACACCGCCTCCGCCGCCTCCAGCGCGCAGCCGCCGGCCGCGACGGACATCCGGCGCAGCACGGCCCGCTCCTGCGGGTCGAGGAGGTCCCAGCTCCAGTCGATGACCGCGCGCAGGGTCTGCTGCCGGGCCGGCAGCCCGCGCTGTCCCGAGGCGAGCAGCCGGAACCGGTCGCCCAGACGCGCGGCCAGTTCCCGCACGCCCAGGGCCCGCACCCGGGTCGCGGCCAGCTCCAGGGCGAGGGGCAGGCCGTCCAGACGACGGCAGATGTCGGCGATGGCGTCCCGGTCGGTCCGGTACGCGGCCTCGTTCCCTGGCCCGTCGTCGCCCGCGCCCGCGGCCTCGTTCCCAGGTCTGGCGGCTCCTACTTGGGCGGATGCTCCCCCGCGCCCGTTCCCGTTCCCGGACGCGTCCCCGGCCCCGTTCGCGTTCTCGTCGCCCCCGGCGGCACCGGCGTCGACGCCGGCCGTGAAGCCGGGGGCCGCGGCCTCGGCCCGTGCGACGAAGAGGCGCGCCGCGGCGTCCGGGGGGAGGGGTGCGACGGCGTACACCCGCTCGCCGGGCAGCCGGAGGGACTCGCGGCTCGTGGCGAGGACGCGCACGCCCGGCGCGCGGGACAGCAGGGACGCGACGAGGTCGGCGGCGGGGTCGATCACGTGCTCGCAGTTGTCGAGGACGAGCAGGAGCCGGCGGTCCCGGAGCGCGGCGAACAGCACCTCCGCGGGACCGTCCGCGCTCCCGGCCGCCGAGGCCGCGTCACGGACGCCGAGGGCCGCGGCCACCGCCTGGACGAGGTCGACGGTCCCGGGCATCCCGCCGTTCCCGGTCTGCGCCGGGGTCCCGGGGCCACCCGCCGGGCCTCGCGGCAGACCGCCCAGCTCGACGCACCACACACCGTCGGGCATCCCGCCGTCCGGGGCGCCGGAGAGCCGCTCGGCGGCGGCGAGCGCCAGCCGCGTCTTGCCCACCCCGCCCGGTCCGGTCAGCGTGACCAGCCGCTCGCTCCCGACGAGCCGGCCGACCTCCTCGACGGCGGTCCCGCGCCCGACCAGGGTGGTCGGGGGCACGGGGAGGCGCGGGGGACGGGTACCGGAGGCGTGCGGGTCCGGCGGAGGCGTCGCGGCGACGGGGCCGGGGGCGTCGGCCGTCCGGGGTCCGTGCGCGGGCTCCGGGCCGGTCCGGGGCAGCCCGGGGGCCGTGGGGCGAGCGGCCTCCGGGGAGGGCGTCAGCGCGGGGTCCTGGCGGAGGATCGCCGCGTACAGGGCGGCCAGTCCGGGGGCCGGGTCCAGGCCCAGTTCGTCGGCGAGCAGGGTGCGCAGTTCGGCGTACACGGCGATCGCCTCGCTCTGCCGCCCGGCGGCGTACAGGGCGCGCATCCGCACGGCCCGCAACCGCTCGCGCAGCGGGTGGTCGGCGACCAGGGCCGCGGTCTCGCCGAGCAGCGCCGGATCACCGAACTCCAGCCGCGCCTCGGCCTGTTCCTCGACGACCGCGAGCCGCTCCTCGGCCAGGCGCCCCGCCTCGGGGCGCACGAACTCCGCGTCGGCGAAGTCCGCGTACGCGGGTCCGCGCCACAGGTCGAGGGCCTCGGTGAGCAGGGCCGCCCGTTCGCGCGGCCCGGGCACCAGCCGGGCCCGCGCCGCCAGCGCCCGGAACGCGCCGGCGTCCACCTCCGAGGGGCCGCCGTCGAGGCGCAGCCGGTATCCGGCGGGCAGGTGGGCGACCCGGTCGCGTCCGATGGCCCGGCGGAGCTGGGAGACCTTGGCCTGGAGGGCGTTGGCGGGGTTGCCGGGCACGGCGTCCCCCCAGAGGTCGTGCACCAGCCGGTCCGCCGGCACGGGGCGGCCCTCGTGGGCGAGGAGGTCCGCGAGGAGCGCCCGCACCTTGGTCTCGGGCACCCGTATCGGGGCGCCCTCGGCGTCCCACACCGTCAGCGGACCGAGCACCCCGAACCTCATGCCGGGAACCCTACACACCCATGATCATCCGGTGCGGGGCGGACCGTCAGCGGACCATCAGCGGACCGTCAGCGTTTCCGAAGCGGCCTGCGCGACCTTGGGTCCCACGGAGCCCGACGGCCCCGACGGGAACACGGACGAGGGAGTACGGCCATGAGCACGACCACGAGCGGCGTCGTCACGCCGGAGCGGGCGACGACGGCACCGGCGGAGCCGGCGGACCGGGTCACCGGTCCCACCACGACCACCACGGCCATCGCCACCACGACGGAAGCGGCCGTGACGGAAGCGGCCGTGACGGCCCCCTCCCCCGCCGGGTCCCCGCTGTTCCTGCCCGGCCGGCTCGGGGCGCTGCGCCTCCCCAACCGGCTCGTGATGGCACCGATGACCCGCAACCGGGCCGGGGCGACGGGGGTGCCGGAGCCGATCATGGCGACGTACTACGCGCAGCGCGCCACGGCCGGACTGATCATCGCGGAGGCCACGACGCCCAACGCGGTGGGCGCCACGTACCCCGACATCCCCGCGCTGTACGACGATTCCCACGTGGCCGGGTGGCGCCGGGTCACCGAGGCCGTGCGGGAGGCCGGCGGACGGATGTTCCTCCAGCTGCAGCACGGCGGGCGGGTCGGCCACCCGGAGACGACGGGGCTCGTGCCGCTGGCGCCCTCGCCGGTGCCGCTCCCCGGCACGGTGTTCACCCCCTCCGGACACCAGGAGGCCGTGGTGCCGCGGGAGATGACGGTCGACGAGATCGACGGGACCGTGGCCGACTTCGCGGCGGCGGCCCGGCGCGCGGTCGACGCAGGGTTCGAGGGCGTCGAGGTGCACGCCGCCAACGGCTACCTCCTGCACCAGTTCCTCTCCTCCGCCACCAACCGGCGCACCGACGGCTACGGCGGGCCGGTCGCCCACCGCATCCGATTCACGGTCGAGGTCGTCCGCGCGGTCGCCGAGGCGATCGGGCCGGAGCGGGTCGGGGTGCGCATCGCCCCGGGCGTCACCGCCAACGGCATGACGGAGGACGACGTCGAGGAGGTGTACCCGGCGCTCCTGGAGGCCCTGCGCGATCGGGGACTCGCCTACCTGCACGTGGTGTTCGCCGATCCCGGGCAGCCGCTGTTCCGCACGCTGCGCGCGGCCTGGCCCGGCACGCTCGTCGCGAACCCGGCCCTCCCCTGGCCCGGCCCCCTGCCCGCCGACGGCGGGCGCGCCGCCGGCGAGCGCCTGCTGGCGGCGGGGGCCGACCTGGTCGCGCTCGGCCGCTCGTTCCTGGCCAACCCCGACCTGGTCGCCCGGATGCGGACCGGGGCGCCCCTCAATCCGCTCGGGGACGCCCCCCTGATGTACGTCGGCGGCGAGACCGGCTACACCGACTACCCGGCCCTCAGCTGAGGCGCCCGCGCCGGCTCGGCGGCTGGACCCGCTTCAGGTGCGCGCGCCAGGGCCCGTCCGCGCTCTCGAACTGCACGACGAGCGGCCCCTCGGGCAGCGGGACCGTCTCGCGGCGCTTCCCGATCTCGTTCACCACGTTGTCGTCCTCGGGCAGGGCGGTGTGGTCGTCGTGGCCGTGGAGTTCGAAGACGTTGACGATGAGGTTGTCGTCGCCGCGGTACTGGATGGCGAGGTCGGCCACGCCGCCGGTGTGCAGGAGCACGTCGGGCCCGCGGAACTGCGTCTCCGCCTCCGTCAGGCGGAAGGCGGACGCGAGCGGCGACACCTCGAGCCGCCAGGGCCCCTCCGCCTCCAGCCTCAGCCGCAGGGTCCCGTTCCTGGGCACGGTGGCGAGCACCCGGCCCCGGAAGTCGTCCTCGGTGCTGTTGACCAGGTAGTCCTGCTCCTTGTTGCGCCGGTTGAGGGTGGCAAGACCCGTGTACCCGTCCCCCTCGACGTCGAGCTGGACGATCACCGGCCCCGGCGGCAGCCCGTCCACGGTGATCACGTCGTTGTCCCGTCCCGTCTCCGTGTACGGGGCGAAGACGGGGCCGTACGTCCACGGCCCGGGCGCCCCGGGGACCGCGAACGCGGCGGGGGCGGCCGGCGCCACCGGCGACACGGCCGGCGCGTCCTTGGACACCGGCGGGGGCGCGAAGGACGGCGGGACGGAGCCGGGAGGTGCGAAGGCGGGCGGTCCAGGAGGCGGTGGGGCGAAGGCCGGCGGCGCGGACGCCGGAGGCCCGGAGACCGGGCCCGGCGGCGGGGGCGCGAAGCCCGGCGGCGGTGGGGGCGCGAAGCCCCCGGCGGGCGGCGGCGCCGGGGCGGGCGGGGCCGGGGTCCGGGCGGGCGACGGGAGGTGGCCCGGCGCGGGCGGCTCCCCGGCGACGTCCACGCCGTGGTCGGTGGCCAGGCCCGCGAGGCCGTTCCCGTAGCCCTGGCCGACGGCGCGGAACTTCCAGCCGCCCGCGCGCCGGTACAGCTCGGCCAGCACCATCGCCGTCTCCTCGGCGGCGTCCGTCACGTCGTACCGCACGACGGGGGTGCCGTCGGGCGCGAAGGCCTCGACGGCCGGGCCGACGACGTCCCGCAGGGTGCCGCGGTCGGTGGAGCCGACGACGAGCACGCGGGTGATCTGCTGCTCGACGTCGGGGAGGCCGACGTCGAGCCAGGACGTGCCGCCGCCCGGGGTCAGCCGCACCGCGCCCGACGGATGGACGGGGGCGCCGTGGAAGACCACGTCGCCGTCACCCCGGACGGTCCCGTGCTCGGTGAGCAGCAGCGCCATCGCGTCCAGTCCGCCGTGCACGGCGATCCGCAGCGGGACGGACGGCACGAACCCGTTGCCGCCCTTGGTCATCGCCTCCACGGTGTACCGCCCTTTCCCCTCAAGTCCCCGCCCTCGTCGGTCACCAGGCGATCTTGCAGCGGGCCGCCGCCCGGGGACAAGTCCCGGCGGCCGTGGCTCGGGACGGACGAAGGACGGGGGCCGGGGCGGCGGTTGCCGCCCCGGCCCCCGGGGGACGCGTCGGGGAGCGGGTCAGACCTGCTCGTCCTCGGGGATGCTGACCAGCCAGCGGGTGTCCTTGCGGGGCCGCAGGTACAGGGCCCAGTAGAGGGTGGCGACCGCCGTGATGCCGCCGGTCCACAGCAGGTACTCGGTCTCCTGCATGGACAGGACGTACGCCAGGACGCCGATGAGCAGGACCGGGACGGCCGGCCAGAGCGGCATGCGCCAGGCCGCGACCTCGCGGTGGGCGCCCCGGCGGCTGAACAGCGCCGCCACCGCGACCAGCAGGTACATGCCGGTGACGGAGACGCCGGTGACGCCGTACAGGGTGTCGAGGTTGACGAAGCAGAGGGCCGCGCCGGGGACGCCGACGACCAGGGTGGCGATCCAGGGGGAGCCGAAGCGGCCGAGCCGGGCGAGGGCGTGGTTGACGGGCTCGGGCCACGCCTTGTCGCGGGCGGAGGCGAAGAGGACGCGGGAGTTCTGGATGACCATGACGATGCCGGCGTTGACGATGGCCAGGGCGACGCAGAGGCTGATGAAGGTGCCGACGGCGGAGTTGGACCAGGCGGCGATCATGCCGCTGATGTCGCCGCCGGTGAGGGTCTCCAGGTCGCCGGCGCCGAGGGTGATGGCGACGACCGGCACGAGGATCACGACGGTGGAGATGGCGAGGGTGGCGAGCACGGTGCGGGCCACGCTCCTGCGCGGGTTCTCCAGCTCCTCGGAGAGGTAGACGGCCGTGGAGAAGCCCTGGGTGATGAAGAGGGCGATGGCGAGTCCGGAGACCACCATGGCGCCGGTGACCAGCGCGTGGGTGCCGCCCTCGCCGGCGACCTGACCGTGGACGAGCGCGCCGACGCCGCGCTCGGAGTGGGCGAAGCCGAGGACCGCGACGATGCCCGCCGCGACGACCTCCAGGACGAGGAAGACGCCGGTGATCCAGGCGTTGGCGCGCAGGTCGAGCAGACCGGCGAGGGTGGCGAGGAGCATGACGCCGGCGCCGGCGAGCGGGGCCGGGATGTGGACCAGGGGCGCGAGGTAGTCGGCGGTCCCCATCGCGATCACCGGCGGCACGATCATCACCACCAGCAGCGACAGGACGAACACCAGCCAGCCGGCGAGCCGGCCCGCGAGGGTGGAGACGATGGCGTACTCGCCGCCCGCGCTCGGGATCAGGGTGCCCAGCTCGGAGTAGCAGAACGCCACGCCGATGCAGAGGAGCGAGCCGATGGCGATGGTCAGCGCGGCGTAGGTGCCGACGCCCCCGAAGAGGTCCGGGACGACCACGAACAGGGTGGAGGCGGGCGTCACGCACGACAGCGTGAGCAGGGTGCCGCCCACGACACCGATGGAACGCTTGAGCTTCTGCGGCACGGGGCCGGTCTGCGGGGCCAACGCGTGCGGCGCGCTGAGGGTGTCGGTCATCAGACGGTTCCGATCGGTACGAGCAGTGTTTCCGAGCGGGAGCTGTATCGCCTCCGAGGCGGCCGGTTATCAGGTGTTCCTTCGCTCCCAGGCGGAATGGAAGCCTGGGCAGAACCGCAGGTCAATGGCCGCACTGCTGCGGAATTCGTCGTTCCGAGGCCGCCGGGCGGGCCCGGTGGGCGTCAGGGTCGCGTCAAGACCGCGAAAACGCTCTGTGCGGGAACCGCAGCCCGACGGCGAGGAATTTTCCGTCGCTTTACCGCCTGTCCGGCTGCCGGACCCCCACCGCCCCGCCGCGGGGCCGGCAGCCGGTCCGCGTCAGGAGGGGACGGTGGCGGGCGGCGGCGCCCAGCGGCGGTCGCGGGCCGGGCCGGACGGGACGCCGTAGTCCTTCCTCAGGTGTTCGGGGATGGCGTAGTGCATGACGCGCCCGCGGGTGAGGGAGGACAGCTCCAGGACGGTGGTGAGGTGGCCGAGCCGGTCCAGGGCCCAGCCGGCGAGCGGGGAGCGGTCCTCGACGGTCTCCAAGACGCCGAGCAGGTGGGGGACGGCCTTGACGACGGTGTCCCATCGGGTGCGGGGCACGTCGAGCCAGTCCGCGCAGGTGTCGCCGACGAGGTGGCGGATGAGGGCCGAGACGACCGGGTCGAAGAGGGTGCCGGGCACGACCTCCTCGTACAGGTCGATCAGCTGGCGGGTCAGGCGGGCGCCCTCCGGGGAGGGTCCCATGTGCCGGACCATGTACAGGTCGAGGAAGCGGCGCGCCTCGTCGACGGACTTGGGCACGGCCTCCTGGTCGACGCCGAGCATGGCGCCGACGACGCGCCAGGCGTAGGCGTACGCCTCCGCGCCCTCCGTCGACATGTGGATGCCGAGCCGGTGCAGGCTGTCGAGGACGAGCATCGAGAAGAACATCTGCCCGCCGATCATGTCCTCCTGGCAGATCGGCACCCCCAGGGAGGCACTGTCCCAGCGGTCCTCGCGCGTGAGGTGGTGGCGGATGGAGGCGTGCAGCAGGCGGACCTTCTGGGCGGCGGGGATGAAGCGGCTGCCGGCCTCGAAGGCGTCGGGCTGCATGAGGTGGACGGTGAACTGGCCGGTCTCCGCCATGCGCTGGGAGGGGTACTCCAGGCCGTGCGTCGTCGACAGCAGCTTCGCCACGTGCGGCACGAGGTAGCAGGCGGGCATCGCGGCGAAGGAGAGGGCCGTGGAGATGTGCACGTTGTTGTCGACGAAGAACAGCCGGGCCCGCTCCATCTCGCCCCAGTCCACCCAGGACGGCGGGGCGGAGGTGGCCTCCAGGTACGCACGGGCGACGTCGGGCAGCCCGTCGGGCAGGGGGGAGCCGGCCGTGGAGACGTACCGCATGAGGGTGTTGAAGGTGCCCACCTCGCCTCGTTCGAAGAGGGTGGCGACGGTGGCGTCGGCGAGCTCGTCGCCGGTCTGCCGCAGGGCGTCCATGGACGCCTCGGTGTGGATCACGGGGACTCCTGGGTCGGTCCGTCAGTGGCGGCGGACGGCCGCCGCGTGCGCGAGGGCGGTCAGCGCGGCGGTGGGGGCGGGGGGCAGGCCGAGGTCGTCGAGTGCGCACAGGGCCTCGTCGACCCGGCCGGTGATCATGGCCTCGACGCGTGCGGGCGCCCCGAGGCGCCGCATCAGCTCGCGTACGGCCTCGGGCGCGTGCCCGTCGGGGTCGGGGCGGCCGAGCAGCTCGGTCAGGCGGGCGCGGTCCGCCGCCCCGGCGAGCCGCCAGGTCTCGGCGAGCAGGGCCGTCGGCCGGCGGCCCCGGATGTCGTCGGCGCCCGACTTGCCGGTGGTCTCCTCGTCCCCGAAGAGGCCGAGGAGGTCGTCCCGCAGCTGGAACGCCTCGCCCAGCGGCAGGCCGTACGCGGAGTACCCCTGGCGCAGCCGGGGGCCCGCGCCGGCGAGGGCGCCGCCGATGAGCAGCGGCTGCTCGACGGTGTACTTCGCGGTCTTGTAGCGGATCACCTTGAGCGAGGCCGCCGTGGAGGGCGCGGTTCCGGTGTGCAGGATCTCCAGGCACTCCCCCGCGACCAGGTCCCGGGCGAGCGCCGCCCAGAGCGCTCGCGCCCGGCCGAGGTAGGCGGCGGGCAGGCCACTGGTGACGAACAGCTGCCCGGCGAGCGACATCAGCAGGTCGCCGACGAGCATGGCGAGCGCGCGGGCGCCGGCCGCGGGGCTCGGGTGGTGCCGCACCGCGCCGCGCAGGGCCGTGTGCGCGGTGGGCCGGCCGCGCCGCAGGGGGCTGTCGTCGATCAGGTCGTCGTGGACGACCGCGGCGGCGTGCACCATCTCCATGGAGGCCGCCGCGCGCACCAGCGCCTCGCTGTCGGGCTGGCCGGCGGCGCGCCAGCCCCAGTAGCAGAACGCGGCCCGGAGGCGTTTGCCGTCGGCGACGGCGTCCTCCAGCCGGTCGGCCACCGGGCCGAGCGCCGGGTCGACGTCGGTGAGGAGGGCGGCCTCCTCGGCCGCGTACCGCCGCAGCACCGCGTCGACGCGTGACGTGAACGCCGTCGCGTCCCAGTGCTCAGCCACCGTCGGCGGCCCGCCGGGCGATCGCGTGCCGCGCGAGGACCTCCAGGTGGGCGGGGGGCGGGGTCGCGTAGCGGTCGAGCACGAGCCGTCCGCGCGCGGCGAGTTCCCGTTCGGCGTCCGACGCCACCTCGGCCGCGTCGGAGCGGCGCAGCATGCCCCGCACGAGTCCGATGCCGGCACCCAGGGTGCTCACGGCGAGGTCCGCGAGGCCCGCCGCGAGCAGGACCGCCCGCTCCTCCGGTGTTCCGCGGGATTCCGTCTCTCGTGTCACGCCAGCTCCCCACCCGCGGACGGTCCGGCCGCGGTGTCGACGACAGTCCCTCCAGCCTCGTGGCGGTCCGGCGGCCGGGGCGGCGGAACTCACCAACGAGTGATCGTCCCGGTGGAGCGTGCGAGTGCGCGGGGGCGCGTGGCCGCGTGGCCGGTGCGGGACCGGGCGGACGGTCCGGGGGCGGAGGCCTTCTTGTCAGCGGGCGCTTCCCTCCTGAGAATGCACATGACAACCGGAGAATTTCCGGTTGCACGGCCCTCTGAGGGGAACCCCCACATGAAGAAGCCTCTCGCCGGATCCCTGCTCGCCCTGCTGCTGACAGGCGCGGCGGCGGCCCCGGCAGCCGCCTCCCCGCCCCTGGACACGATCGCGCAGGCCCCCACCCCCACGGCTCCCGCACCCGAGGTCCGGGCCGCCGTCGCCGTCGACTTCGCGGGAACGGTCGCGCTCAGCAACTGTTCCGGCTCCCTCGTCCGCGCCCCCGGCTCCCAGCCGAACGACCCCGCGCTCGTCCTCTCCAACGGCCACTGCCTGGAGACCGGCTTCCCGGCGGCGGGCCAGGTCATCAAGGACCGGGCGTCCACCCGCTCGTTCTCGCTGCTCAACTCGGCCGGCACCAAGGTCGCGACGCTGCGGGCGAGCAAGATCGCGTACGCCACCATGACCGACACCGACATGTCGGTCTACCAGGTGACCAAGACGTACGCGCAGATCCAGAGCCAGTACGGCATCTCCGCGCTCACCCTCAACGACGCGCGCCCCGTGCAGGGTTCGTCGATCAAGGTGGTCTCCGGCTACTGGAAGCGGATCTACAGCTGCAGCGTCGACGGCTTCGCCTACCGCCTCAAGGAGGGCGAGTGGACCTGGAAGGACTCGGTCCGCTACACCTCCTCGTGCAACACCATCGGCGGCACCTCCGGCTCCCCCGTGATCGACACGGCCACCGGCCGCGTCGTCGCCGTCAACAACACCGGGAACGAGAGCGGTGGGAGCTGCACCCTCAACAACCCCTGCGAGGTCGACCAGAACGGCACCGTGACGGTCCGCCAGGGCATCAACTACGCCCAGCAGACCTACACCTTCGTCCCCTGCATCGGCCCCGGCAACGTCATCGACCTCAATCGCGCCGGCTGCCTCGTCCCCAAGCCCTGACCCCCGCCCGCCGGCCGCCGCGGGACGGGCGGCCGGCGGGACGGCGAGCGACCGGACGTCCGCACCACCCACCACGGCGTGAGTACGGGTACTCATCACGGGGCGCGAGGCCCGCGGAGACTGGGGGGACCAGCGAGAAAGGCCCCGATCCATGACCCCGCCCCGGCACCGTCGCCACGCCCGCAGCGCCCTCCCCCGCCTCGTCGTCACGGCCCTCGCGGCGACCCTGCTTCTCACGGCCTGCGCGGGCGGTGAGCGCGTCTGCGGCTCCGGCCGCTACCCCGTCAAGGCCGTCGGCAACGCCGACGGCCAGGACTGCGTCCCCGACGGTCAGGAACCGCCGGAGGGGTACGTGCGCTACCCGGTCGGTCAGGTGCCCGAGCTCGTCGGCGACCGGTGGGACCGCCACTGGGCGTCGGTCGTCGTGGACGCCGACGGCAGGCCGGTCCGCGGCTGACGGGCGGCGTCCGGAACGGGCCGGCGCCCACCGCGGGAAGCGGTGGGCGCCGGCGCGTTCGCCGCGGGTGGGGACCCGGTCAGCAGGGGTTGATGTTGATCTTGAAGTTGGTCGTGTTGCGGATGTTCTCGGCGTTGTCCTGCATGCGCAGGCAGTTGAAGGTGACCTCGCCGACGGCCGGGCCCTGACCGGGCTCGGGCATCTCGTTGGCCCAGACGCCGATGCCGGACCGGGCGTCCCAGGCGTCGCCGCTCCGCTTCGCGCCCGTGATCGAGACGTCGGTGAAGACCGTGTCCTTCACGGGGTTCTCGGGCTGCGAACCGGTGTACTTCGTCTGGAACATGATGCCGCTGTAGGTCGGGTCGACGATGTCCACGTGGTTGACGCGGATGCCCTGGAAGACCTTCGAGGCGGAGAAGACCCAGATCCCGGGGAAGGACTGGTTGCCCCAGAAGTGGCCGCCGGCCCGGACGATCGAGATGTTCTCGAAGTTCGTCGGGATGGTCCCGAAGCCGTTCATCGGGTAGCCGAAGTCCAGCGAGGAGATCGTGATGCCCGAGTAGACGAGGGTGTCGGCGATGTGGATGTTGCGGAAGGTGTTGTTGTATCCGCCGTACACCGCGACGCCCGCGGCCCGCCAGGTGAGGGTGGTGCTCAGGTTCTCGTAGACGTTGTTCTTCATGTCGGCGCCGCCCGCGTCGATCGCCGAGAACAGCGCGAAGCTGTCGTCACCGGTCGCCCGCGCGTCGTTGTTCGTCACGAGGTTGTCCGTGGAGCCGTTGGTCATGTTGATGCCGTCGGCGAACATGTTCCGGATGCGCGAGTTCCTGATCGTCATCCGGTCGGTGTTGGCGCCCCAGTACAGGCAGACCATGTGCTCGTTCCAGATGTCGTCGATGACGACGTCCGCCACGTTCGCGAAGTCGAAGACCTTGCCCGGCCCGTCGATGCGGGTGACGTAGTTGCCGAAGTAGGCGAAGCCCTTGAAGAGCGAGCCGTTCGCGGTGGCCTCGGCCCGGAAGCCGATGTCGGTGTTGTCCTGCGTGGTCGGCGCGCGGAACCTGGTGTACCACGGGCCGGCGCCGACGACCTTGACGGCCTTGCCGTACACCTGGAACTTGCTGGAGGTCTGGTAGTCGCCCGGCGGCAGGTAGACGCCGACGAGCTTGCCGGTGGTGTCCATGCGGACCTTGTCGAGCGCGTTCTGCACGTCCTGGTGGCCGAAGCCCGCCGGAACGGTGTAGGTGGCCGGGTCGGGGTTGGCGACCGGCGCGACCTGCTCCAGGCTGACGAAGTCGATCGCGTACCGCGCCGCGGAGTTCGCCGCGTCCTTCTGCAGCCGGATCCGGCTGCCCGCGGGGATGGTCTCCCCGAACATCAGGTTCGCCTCGTCGTAGATGTGCCGCGGGGCGCCGGAGCCCGGGTCGTTGCCCGGTCCCGCCTCGGCGCCGTACAGCCAGGAGTACTTCGAGGTGAGCGGCAGGGCCTTCTTGAACACCCCGTCGACGTAGACGTTGAGGGTGGAGTCGATGCCGCCGCCGCCCGGGGCGTCCGGGATGGAGAACCGGGTGACCAGCGTGTTGGTGGAGGCCCGGGTGGTGAACTCGACGTACTCGCCGGTCGCGTCCAGGTTCACGGCCTTGCGGCCGGACGCCTCGCCCGCGATGTCACCGATGGTGCGGTTGGGCCCGACGACGCCAGCGCCGCCGCCGGTCGTGCCGTCCTCGGCCTCGTACGTCGTGTACGGCATGTTCGCTCCGCGGCCGACGAAGAGCGGCTGGCTGCCCGTGTTGTTCTCGCGCTTCACCGGCAGCTCGTCGGCGTCGGCGGCGAGGGTGGTGCGGACGGTGTACGAACCGTTCACCGCGGTCCACGTGCCCAGGCTGACCTGCGCCGAGGCGCCGGGGGCCAGCGCACCGGTCTGGACGCCGCTCAGCGTCTTGACGACGCCGCCCTGGGAGTTGAGCAGTTCCAGCGTGACGCCGTGGTCACCGCCCGCGGTCGCCACGGAACCCTGGTTGCGCACCACGACCTTGAACGTCACGGCGTCCCCGGCGGCCGGGCTGGAGGGGGTGGTCGCCACGGAGCCGACCACGAGGTCGGAACTGGCCACCGGCTTGACCACGAGCGCGGTGGGCCGGGTGTAGGTGTTGTTGGTCTCGTTCTGTTCCAGGACCTGGTTCGCCTCGTCCGCGACCGCGCTCAGTTCGTACGAGCCGGCGTCGCGGACGCCCACGGAGACCGGGACGGTGGCCTGCTCGCCCGCCGCCAGCGCCGGGACCTGCCCGGTCGCGACCTTGGTGCCGCCGAGCCGGACCGCCACCTTGCTCGCCGCGGCCGGCGCCGCGCCGTCGTTGCGCACGACCGCCGAGACGGTGATCTCGTCGTCCTCCTCGGGGGCGGTCGGCGTGGTGCTCAGGGAGCCGACCACGAGGTCCGGGTTGGGCGCCGGGACGCCGATGGCCTGGAACTCGGCGATCTGGCCGGCCGGGGCGCCGGAGTTGGCCGTGAACCGCAGCTGCACGTCGGCCAGCCGCGCGGTGAGCGGGATGGTGACGCTGTTGCCGCTCGCCGGGTCGAAGGAGTAGCTCTTGGCCGCGATCTTGCCGGTGAAGCCGGTGGCGCTCTGCTCCCGGCCGAGGACCTCGATGGTCTGGGTACGGGCCTGCCACGCCTGCGCCGGGTCGAGCTTCAGCACGAGCCGGTCGAGGTCGGCGTTGGCGCCGAGCTTGAGGGTGAGCGTCTGCGGGTAGCTGCCGCCCCCGCCCTCCCAGTAGGTGGCGGTGTTGTTGTCGTTGGCGTTGGCCGCCGTGAAGCTCCCGGTCGCCGAGGACGCCTCGACGGCCTTGCCGACCGCCAGGTTGGAGCCCGTGCCGCCGCTGCCGGTGCGGGTGACGCTGTTGGAGGCCACGGAGGTGTTGCCCGCCGCGTCCTTGGCCACCACGTGGTAGGTCACCGTGGCGCTCACCGGCTGGGAGTCGGTGTACGTGGTGACGTTCCCCGCGACGCTGCCGCGCAGCACGTTGTCGGCGTAGACGTCGTAGGCGGTGACGCCCACGTTGTCGGTCGCGGCGCTCCAGGTCAGCCTGACCTGGCCGCTCGTCGGCTCGGTGAGCCCGAGCCCGGCCGGGGCGGTGGGCGCCTGGGAGTCGCCGGCCTCGCCGACGCGGGTGACGGTGTTGCTGTCGCCGGACTGGTTGCCGGCGGCGTCCTTGGCCCGCACCCGGTAGGAGACGGTCTGGTTCGCCGGCCGCGTGTCGGTGAAGGTCGTGATGTTCCCGGCGACGGTGGTGAGCAGGACGTTGTTGGCGTAGACGTCGTAGGCGGTGACGCCCACGTTGTCCGTGGAGGCGCCCCACACCAGCTTGACCTGGCCCGTCGTCGGCTGGGTGTACGCCAGGTTCGCGGGGGTGCTCGGCGCCTGGGTGTCGCCCGTGGCGGGGCCGTAGACCTCCAGCTCGGAGAGCTGGGCGGCCGGCTGCACGGTGTTGGCGGTCACCAGGACGCGGACGTAGCGGGTGGTGGTGCTGTCCAGGGTGATCGTCGCGGTGTTGTCGTTGGCCGCGTTGAAGGCGTACGCCTGGGAGGCCGAGAGGTCGGTGAAGTCGGTGCCGTTGGCGCTGCCCTGGATCTTCAGGGTCTGGCTGCGGGCGCCCCAGCCGGCGGGGAGCTTCAGGACGACGCGGTTGACGGCGACGGTGGCGCCGAGGTCGGCCTGGAGCCACTGGGGCAGCGCGTTGTTGGCGCTCTCCCAGTAGGTGGCCCGGTTGCCGTCGTTGCCGTTGGGCGCCGCGTACACCTCGGTGTGGCTGCTGGCCGTGAGGGTCTTGCCGGCGGCGAGGTTGGCGGAGGACCCCTCGGCCGCGTGCACCTCCAGCTCGGAGAGCTGCGCCGCCTGCCAGCCCGTGTTGGCGGTGATCTCGACGCGGACGAACCGGGCCTGGGTGGCCGGGAAGGAGACGGTGACCGTGTTCCCGGCGCCGGGGCTGAAGGTGTAGACCGCGGAGGCCTTCAGGGTGGCGAAGCTCGTGCCGTCGGCGCTGCCCTGGACGGACAGGGTCTGGTTGCGGCTCTCCCAGCCGGCGGGCAGCTTCAGGACGACCTCGTCCACCCGGGTGGCGGTGCCGAGGTCGGCCTGGACCCACTGGGGAAGGGCGGACCCGGCGCTCTCCCAGTACGTGCCCTGGTTCCCGTCGGTGACACCGGCGGCGGAGAAGCCGGCTTGGGCGCTGCTGGCCGACGCGCTGTCGCCCAGCGCGATGTTCGGTCCGCCGGCCGCGTGGGCGGCGATCAGCGGGCCGCCCAGGGTGAGCAGGCTCGTCGCGATCGCGGCGCTCAGGCACCGTGATCGCCAGGAGGGGGTTCTCATCGTTCCTCGCTTCTCGGTCTCGCGCTCGTGGGCGCGCGGGGGGCGCGCCCGGCGGGCGCGAGACGCGGTTCGTTGATGCGGGGGGTCAGCGGGGCGGCCGTCCGCGGAGGTGGGCCGCCCCGCCGTGATCGGGGCGTCAGCCCTGGTTGAGGACGAACTGGGTTCCGGGCTGGGAGCAGACGTCGCCCTTGGCCGAGTTCGTGATGGTGACGCCGGTCAGCGTGGCGCTGCCGCGCGCGCCGCTCATCGCCAGGATGCCGCAGCCGTTGAGCGACTTGTCGATGCGGACGTTCGAGATCTTGACGTTCGGCATCGCGCCGCCGCCGGTCTTGAACTGGATCCCGTCGTAGGTCGACTCGTGGATGTCGGTGTCCCGGATGGTGACGCCGGGGATGTCCGGGCCCTGGGCGAAGAGGGTGATGGCGCCGAACTCCTGGTCCTCGTTCCAGAAGGCGCCGCCGGTGCGGTAGAGCGCGTTGTTGGCGATGAGGGTCTGCCCGGAGAAGGGGATCGGGTCGTGGTCGGTCGCGAGCATGATCCCCGGGTAGTTCATGGTGTCGGAGACCACGTTGTTCTCGATGGTGTTGCCGTAACCGCCGTAGACCGCGATGCCGTTGGCACGCCACGGGAGCTGCACGGTGTTGTTGCGGAAGTGGTTGTCGTGGCCGACGTCCACCGAGGTGTCCTTGACGTACTTGTTGGCCCACACCGCGAGGGCGTCGTCGCCGGTGTTGCGGAAGGAGGAGTTGTAGACGGTGGAGTTGCGGGTGCCGTTGGAGAAGTTGATGCCGTCGGCGTAGGTGTTGCGGATCCGCATGCCGCTGAACTCCAGGCCGTCGCCCGGTCCCCACAGCTCCGGGATGTTGGAGTAGTCGCGGCCGACCCAGGCGGCCACGTTGGCGTGCTCGATCCAGACGTTGCTGATCTTCGTGTTCTTGCCGAAGCGGCCGTTGAGGCCGACGCCGCCCTCGGCGTTGCCGTCGCCGCCCCGGATGGTGCCGGAGCCGAAGATGGCGATGTCCGAGATCTTGGTGTTGTCGTCGATGTCGAAGCCGAAGTTGCCCTCGTGCGGGTGGTTGATCCCGTTGGCCAGGTGGGGCGGGGTCAGCGTGTAGAGCTGGGAGTGCCACATGCCGGCGCCGCGGATGGTGACGTCACGGATGCCGACCTGGTTGTGGGTGCCGCGGTTCAGCGGGTCGTCGGTGAGGATCTTCTGCTCCTGGCGCCACTGTCCGGCCGGGATCCAGACGCAGGGGATCTCGCCCTTCTGGTCGGCGGTGACGGCGCGCTGGATGGCGTCGGTGTCGTCGATGCCGTCGTTGGGCACGGCTCCGTACGCGGTGATCGACGCGCACTCGGCGGGCTTGGCGGCGGCCGGCGCGACCTGCTCCAGGTCGATCAGGTCGACGATGTAGAAGGCGGCGGTGTCACCGGCGTCCCGCTGGAGGCGGAACGTGGTGCCGGCCGGGTAGGACTGGGTGAGCAGCGCGTTGGACTCGTCGAAGAGGCGTCGCGCGTCGCCGCCGGGGGTGTTGGTGAGTCCCTCCGGCTGGTCGGTGGTGCCGTACAGCCAGCTGTACTTGGAGGACATCGTCAGCTTCCGCACGAACTGGCCGTCCGCGTAGAGGCTGAGGGTGGCCTCCTGTCCGCCGCCGCCCGGGGCGTCGGGGATGGAGTTGCGCACGACGATCGAGTTGGCGGCGTTGACGGAGGTGAACTCCACGTAGTCGCCGGTGGTGTTGAGGCGCACCGACTCGCGCCCCGAGGACTCGGTGGCGAAGTTGGTGTGGCCGAAGGGCCGGGTGGAGTCGGTGGTGAGCAGGGCGCCGCGGTAGCGCGCGTCCTCGGCCTCGTACTCGGTGTACGGGACGGCCGCGCCGCGCCCGACGACCAGGGAGCGGCCGAAGACGTTGTTGTTCTCGTTGGTCTCGGCGACCTTCCCGGTGGCGTCGGCCGTCGCGGTCAGCGTGACGCCGCCGTCGGTGGCGGTCCAGGTGCCGCTGACGGCCACGTCGGCGGTGGCGCCCGCGGCGATGGCCGGGGTCGTGCCGTCCAGGGTGGTGGTGCCGACGGTGAGCCGGGTGACGGAGCCGGCCGCCACGGCGGAGGTGCCGCGGTTCTTGACGGCGACCGTGAAGGAGACGGGGGCGCCGACCGCGGGCGTGGCCGGGTTGGGGGTGATCCCGGTGACCGTGAGGTCGGGGCCCGGGGTCTGGGCGACGTTCAGCTTGGTCGCCGCCGTGCGGCTGTTGTTGCCGTTGTCGAGCTCCGGCACGGTGTCGGTCGGGTCGACGACGGCGGAGATCGTGTACGAACCCATGGGGCGCTTGCCGATGGGGACGTCGACGACCGCCGACTGTCCGGCGGCGAGCGCGGGGACGGCGCCGGATCCGGCGACGGTTCCCTCGGCGCTGACGTCGACCGTCGTGGCCGGGGCCGCGGCGGTGCCGGCGTTGCGGACGGTGACCTTGGCCGTCACGTCGTCCGCCTCGGACGGCGTGGCCGGGGTCCAGGTCAGGTCGTTCAGGACGAGGTCGGGTGCGGGGGCGGCCTTGCCGAGCACCTGGATCTCCGCGACCTGGGTGCCGGGCGCCCCGCTGTTGGAGAAGCCGGTGAGCCGCAGGTCGGAGACGCGTCCGGACACCGGGATGGTGACGGTGTTCTGGCCGGTGGCGGGGCTGAAGGCGTAGTCGGCGCGCGCCTTCAGCGTGGTGAAGCCCGAGGCCGCCGAGGCACGGCCGAGGACCTCGAAGGACTGGGTCCGCGGGCCCCAGGCGGAGTCGGGGTTGAGCTTGACGACGACGGCCTCGACGTCGGCGTCGCTGCCGAGCTTGACGGTGAGGCTCGCGGGGAAGCCCGCCGACTCCCAGTAGGTGCCGGTGTTGTCGTCGTTGGCCTGGGCGGCCGTGTAGTTCTGGGTCGTGGACGTCGCCTCGACGGGCTTGTTCTTCGCCAGGTTCGTGCCGGTGACCGGGGGCGGGTCACCGGGGTCGCCGCCGCCCGCGGTGTCGCCGTAGACCTCCACCTCGGAGAGCTGGGCGGCGTTCCAGCCGGTGTTGGAAGTGACCTGGACGCGGACGAACCGGGCTGTGGTGTCCGGGAGTTGGATGTTCACCGTGTTGGCGGTGGACGGGTTGAACGCGCGCGCCTGGCCGGCGACGAGGGTGCTGAACGAGCTGCCGTCGGCGCTGCCGAGGACGGCGAGGGACTCGCTGCGCGTCTCCCAGCCGGTGGGCAGCTTGAGGGCGAGCCGGTCGAGATCGACCTGGGTGCCGAGATCGACCTGCACCCACTGCGGGAAGGAGCCCAACGGGCCTTCCCAGTAGGACTGTTGGCTTCCGTCCGTGACGTTCGAGGCGGGGTAGGCGCCGTGGGCGCCGCCGGCCGTGGCCGCTCTGCCGAGCGCGAGGTTGGTCTCGCCCGCCGCCTGAGCGGGGACGGGGAGCAGTCCGACGGATATCAGACCCGCTGTCAGCAGGCCGACCCCCAACCGCCTGCTCGGATGTGTGCCTCTCATGGTGACCTCTCCGCGATGCGGGCGCGGCTCATGGCCTGTCTCCGCCCCGGGGGCACCCCTCGCCGACGGGACGCGCGAGGGGAACTCGGGAGAGCGTTCGACAGGTGCACGCGCCAGGAGCCCGACATGACTCCGACAAGGATCGATGACGGCTAGCTATCTTCTTGAGTAACTCTGTGACTCATTTGCGCCGCCAAGCCGCAAGGTTTCTACTGCATGACGACTTTGTCAACGGTTCTCGTCCACTTGCAAGCAACCGTCAACTCCCGGAAACGCCGACGGCACCGGTATCGGAGCCGCTCGGGGCGGAGATACCGGTGCCGTCGGGTGACGCGCGGTCAGTTGTCGTACGGAGAAGGGCGGGAGGAAGGAAGAGAAGCGACGGGCGCGAACGCGCCGGTCAGCGGGCGGGCGGCGGGGCCGTCGAGCCGCGGACGACGAGTTCGGGCTCGAAGAGCAGCTCGCCGGGGTGCTGCTGCGTCCCCTGGATCTGGGCGCACAGCAGGTCGACGGCGGCCCGGCCCATGGCTTCGATGGGCTGGCGGACCGTCGACAGCGGCGGCTCCGTGCACGTCATGAACGCGGAGTCGTCGAACCCGACGACGGACACGTCGGAGGGGACCTTGAGACCCCGCCGGCGGGCGGCTCTGATCGCCCCGAGGGCCAGCGGGTCGCTGCCGCAGACGAAGCCCGTCACCCCGCGGTCCAGCAGACGCGACGCGGCGGCCTGTCCGCCCTCCAGCGAGAAGATGGAGCGCTCCACGAGCGCGTCGTCCCAGTCCAGGCCGGCCGTCTTCGCGGCCACCCGGGCGGCCTCCAGCTTGCGCCGCGAGGGCACGTGGTCCTCGGGGCCGAGCACGAGGCCGATGCGCTCGTGCCCCAGGGAGGCCAGGTGCCGCCACGCCTGCTCCACGGCGACGGCGTCGTCGCAGGAGACGCAGGGGAAGTCGAGCCCCTCGATGGGGGCGTTGATGAGGACGACCGGGATGTTGCGCTCGGCGAGCCGGTAGTAGTGGTCGTGCGGGGCGTCGGCCTGTGCGAACAGGCCGCCGGCGAAGACCACGCCGGAGACCTGCTGCTGGAGGAGGAGTTCCACGTAGTCGGCCTCCGAGACCCCTCCCTTGGTCTGGGTGCACAGCACGGGGGTGAGCCCCTGCTGGGCGAGCGCACCGCCGACGACCTCGGCGAACGCCGGGAAGATCGGGTTCTGCAGTTCGGGGAGGACCAGGCCGACGAGCCGGGCGCGCTCGCCGCGCAGCTGCGTCGGCCGTTCGTACCCGAGGACGTCCAGCGCCGTCAGCACCGACTGACGGGTCGCCTCCGAGACCCCGGGCTTGCCATTGAGGACACGACTGACCGTCGCCTCGCTGACCCCCACCTTCTTCGCCACCTGAGCAAGTCGTCGCGTCATGCACGCAAGTCTAGCGCAAAATATGCAAGTCAATTGCGCCAATTTCCCTGAGCGAGATGACGCATGACGCAAAAACGCGGCCCGTCCGCGCGCTCTGTTTCCGGGATGTGTCCGCCGCACGGCAGGGCGCCGCCGCGGGCCGTCACCTCGGGGGCGCGGAGCTGCCGCCGCGCCCCCGAGGGGTTCCTCAGCCCGTCGTCCGACGGGGCCGGTGGGTCACCAGGGCGCCGGGGCCGGCGGCACGACCACCGGCGGACGGTCGTCGCAGGTGAGGGTGTTCGGCAGCAGCCAGGGGGCCAGCCAGCCGCCGTCGTTGCCGCCGAGGTCGTCCAGCGTGAACTCCGAGCCGGTGGCCGGGAAGTTGAACGAGCCGCAGTTGTTCACGCCGACGGCACCGACGTTGCGGGCGTCGACGTTCTCGAAGGTGGCGGAGCCCTTGGTGCGGGCGCTGAGCACGGAGTTGCCGGCGCCGTCGACGCGGATGTCCTTGAAGTGGACCGACGGCACGGAGTGGCGGTCCTTCACCCCGTACTCGCTGACCAGCATGATCGCGTTGTGGGTGGAGTCGAGGTAGTGGTCCCCGGTGACCCTCACGTCGGCGTCGATCGAGCCGTCGAGGGCGTAGAACCAGAGGGCGCCCAGGCCGATCCGCCAGTTGAGGTCGAGGGTGCCGGCGCGGACGGTGGTGTTGTCCGTGAAGCGGAGGAAGCCGGTGAAGGGTTCGGCGCCGAAGCGGGCGCCGGCGTGCAGACCGCTGCCCTCGCGGACGGGGTCGGCCACCAGGTTGCCGCTGACCGTGGTGTCGGTTCCGCCGTAGACGGCGATGCCGTTGGCGAGGGTGGGCGACTGCACGGTGTTGCGGGTGACCGTGTTGCGGGCGTCCGCCGTCTTCTCCGACCACAGCGCGAGGCCGTCGTCGCCGCTGTTGCGCACGAAGTTGTCGCGGACGAGCGAGTCGGTGACGCCGGTGTGGAAGTTGAGCGCGTCGGCGATCTGGTCGGTGATCACGTTGTTCGTGACCTTCACGTTCCGCATGGGCCCGTCGAACCAGAGGCCGACCTTGGTGTGGTGCAGGTACAGGCCGTCGATCGTGGAGTCGCTCATCGCGCCGCCGATCGCGTTGACCTGGTCGGTGTCGATCCGCTCGCGGACGTCGCCCTCGATCGCGAAGCCGGAGAGGTGCACGTCGCGGCTGCCGCCCTCGGCGGCGCTCTTGCCGTACAGGCCGACGCCGGTGTGCCGGGAGCCGTCGGGGGCGGGCTCGGCCAGGGTGACCTGGCGGCCCTTGAGGACGGTGTACCAGTTGCCCGCGCCCACGAGGGTGACGTCGTCGACGACGATGTGCCGGTCGACCCGGAAGGTGCCCGGCGGCAGGTAGACGGGCCGGCCGGTCTTCCGGCCGAGGGCGAGGGCGCGCTCGATCGCGGGGGCCGCGTCGCGGCGTCCGGTGGGGTCGGCCCCGAGGGCGCGGACGTCGATCCCGCCGCGCTCCACGTGCGGGGCGGCGACCAGTTCGGTGTCGAGGAGGTCGATCACGGTCCAGGCCGCGGCGCTGCCGGCGGGGACGGTGAGCCGGATCGTGTCGCCGGCCCGGTGGGTGCGGCCGAGCAGCAGGCGCTGCTCGTCGTAGAAGTGGGTGGGCCGGAAGGGCTTGGCGATCTCCGGCGCGGGCGTGGTGGCGGCCGGCACGCAGGCGCACTCGGCGAGCCACCAGTCCGGGTGGAGGAGGTCGGCGCCGGGGTCGTTGGTGAAGGGGTACTGGTTGTAGAGCCAGGAGTACTGCGACGTGAGCGTCATGGTGCGGCGGTGGCGCCCGTCGACGGTGACGTCGAGGGGCGCGGTGATGCCGCCGCCGCCCGCGGCGTCCGGGATGCTGTAGCGGACGGTCAGGGCGTTGGCGGCCCGGGGCAGGGTGAACTCGACGTACTGCCCGGGGACCAGCCGGACCGCCTTCCGGCCGGACGCCTCCGACGGAAGGGTGTACGGGGTGCGGTCGGGGCCGATGACGGTGCCGGTGGTGCGGGCGTTCTCCGCCTCCTGCTCGTCGAAGGCGACGGCCGCGCCGCGGCCCGCGACCAGCGACGGGTCGAGCCCGGCCCGGGTGACGACGGGCCGGGCGGCGGACGGGGTGCGGTCGGGTCCGGCGGGAGCGGCGGCGGCGATGCCGTCGGCCGCCTGGCCGAGGCAGAGGAGGGCGCAGGCGACGGCGGTGGTTCTCGCACCGTGGCGTACGCGTGAACGAACGCGGCTGGGGAACATCTCGGCTCACTTCTCTGCTGGGGAGGGGTGGTGACGAGCGGACTGCGGGCGGGCCGGTCGTCGGCCCGCCCGGAGTCCGTCCTTCTCGCGGGGACGGGAGGCCCTGTTCCCGGCCCCCCACGGATCGGGAACAGGGCTTCCGTCCCGGCCGGGTCAGGGTCCCGGCCGCGACCACCGCGCGACGCGGCCGACGGTGTCGGCGCTGAGCGGCCCCGGCCGCGCGGTGGGGTGTGGAGGCGGGCCGCAGGCGGCGCTCCCGTGCTCGGCGCAGGGGCTCACCGGGGCGGCCCGCGGACTCAGGACCGCAGCCAGACGGCCGTGTCGGTCGGGAGGGAGCCGTCGGCGCCGAGCGGGCCGCTGGCGAGGAGGAGCTCCTCGTGGACGGGGAGGGCGACGGGACCGCCGGAGAGGTTGACGGCGCAGATCAGGCCGTCGGTGCGGGTGAAGGCGAGGACGCCGTCCCCGGCGGCGAGCCAGGTGAGGGGACCGTCGCCGAACCCGGGTACGGTGCGCCGCAGTTCGAGGGCGGTGCGGTAGAGGGTGAGCATGGAGTCCGGGTCGGCGGACTGGCGGTCCACGGCGTAGCGGGACCAGTCGGCGGGCTGGGGCAGCCACGGGTCCGTACCGGAACCGAAGCCGTACGAGGGGGCCTCGGCCTCCCAGGGCAGGGGCACCCGGCAGCCGTCGCGGCCGGGGTCGGTGCCGCCGGAGCGGAAGTGCATCGGGTCCTGGATGCGGTCGCGCGGGACGTCGGCCTCGGGCAGGCCCAGTTCCTCGCCCTGGTAGAGGTAGACGGAGCCGGGCAGGGCGAGGGTGAGCAGGGCCGCGGCGCGGGCGCGGCGGTCGCCGAGCTCCAGGTCGGTGGGGGTGCCGAAGGCCTTCGTGGCGAAGTCGAAGGCGGTGTCGGCGCGGCCGTACCGGGTCACGGTGCGGGTGACGTCGTGGTTGCAGAGGACCCAGGTGGCGGGGGCGTGGACGGGGGCGTGCTCGGCGAGGGTGTCGTCGATGGTGGCGCGGAGCCGGGCGGGCTCCCAGGGGCAGGCGAGGAAGTTGAAGTTGAAGGCGGTGTGGAGCTCGTCGGCGCGCAGGTAGCGGGCGAAGCGCTCGGCGTCGGGGAGCCAGACCTCGCCGACGAAGACGCCGTCGTACTCGTCGGCTATCGCCCGCCACGACCGGTAGACGTCGTGGATCTCGTCCTGGTCGATGTACGGGTGGGGGTCGACGCCCTCGACGAAGTCCCGCAGGTCGGGGTCCTTGGTGAGGAGGGCGGCGGAGTCGATGCGGACGCCGGCGACGCCGCGGGCGAACCAGAAGCGCAGGACGTCCTCGTGCTCGCGGCGGACGTCGGGGTGCGACCAGTTGAGGTCGGGCTGTTCGGGGGTGAAGAGGTGGAGGTACCACTCGCCGTCGGGGACGCGGGTCCAGGTGTTGCCGGAGAACTGCGAGGGCCAGTCGTTGGGCGGGAGTTCGCCGTTCTCGCCGCGGCCGGGGCGGAAGTGGAAGCGGGCCCGTTCGGGGCTGCCGGGGCCGGCGGCGAGGGCGGCCCGGAACCAGGCGTGCTGGTCGGAGACGTGGTTGGGGACGATGTCGACGATGACGCGCAGGCCGAGTGCGGCGGCCTCGGCGATGAGCTTCTCGGCCTCGTCGAGGGTGCCGAAGGCGGGGTCGATGGCGCGGTAGTCGGCGACGTCGTATCCGCCGTCGACCATCGGGGAGGCGTACCAGGGGGTGAACCAGACGGCGTCGACGCCGAGTTCGGCGAGGTGGGGCAGTCTCGCCCGGACGCCCGCGAGGTCCCCGGTGCCGTCGCCGTCGCCGTCGGCGAAGCTGCGCGGGTAGACCTGGTAGATGACGGCGTCGCGCCACCAGTCGGCGGTGCGGGACGAAGTGGGGGCTGCCACGTGACGGTCCTTTCGGGCAGGGAGGGGTACTTCGCCGCCGCGCCGGACGAGCGGGGTCAGGATGGGCCCGGGGCGGCGGCGAAGGCTTCAGGGGAGGGGCGGGGCGGGCGTCAGCCCTTGAGGCTGCCCGCGGCCAGGCCGCCCATGATGTTCCGCTGGAAGATCAGGAAGACGATGAGGGTCGGCAGCGAGGCGATGGTGAGGGCGGCGATGAGGATGTTGACCGGGACCCCGTTGGAGAGCGAGTAGATGCCCACGTTGAGCGTCTGCTTGGCGGGGTCGGGCAGGGTCAGCATCGGCCAGAGGAAGTCCTTCCAGACGCCGACCACGGCGAAGATCGAGACGACGCCGAGGATGGGCCGGGAGATCGGCAGCACGATCGACCACAGGATGCGCATCGGGCTCGCGCCGTCGATCGACGCGGCGTCGAGGAGGTCCTTCGGGATGGAGTCGAAGAACCGCTTCAGCAGGAAGATGTTGAAGGCGTTGGTGACGGACGGCAGCCAGATCGCCCAGGGGGTGTTGAGCAGGTTGCGCTCGACGATCGGCACGTCCAGGACGGTCAGGTACTGCGGCACGATGAGCACGGTCGCCGGGATCATCAGGGTGGCGAGCATCATGCCGAGGATGGCCTTGCCCAGCACCGGCCGCAGCTTCGACAGCGAGTAGGCGGCGGCCACGTCGAGGACGAGCTGGAACGCGAGCGCGCCGAAGGCGTAGTAGAAGGTGTTGAAGAGCAGGGAGGAGAGGTCCATGACCTCCCAGGCCCGGCTGTAGTTCTCGGGAGTGAAGCTCTCCGGCACCAGGGTCGGCGGGGTGCGGACGACCTCCTGGGTGTCCTTGAAGCCGCTGGAGACCAGCCAGTACAGGGGGCCGAGGAAGACCGCGGTGAAGCCGCCGACGACCAGGGCGAAGGAGGCCCGGTAGAGGCGCTTGCCGCGCGGTTTGGCGAGGACGGCCGGCGAGATGAGCGTACGTGTGGACATGGTGTTCCCCCGGCCCTACTCGTCCTCGGCGCGGCTGAGCTTGACGTACGCCGCCGAGAATCCGGCGAGCAGTACGAGAAGGAGCAGTCCGAGAGCCGCCGCGGCACCGTAGTTGTTGAAGTTGAAGGCGTACTGGTAGATGAGGTAGACGACGGTGGTGGTGGATCCCTCCGGGCCGGCGCCGCCGGTGAGCAGGAAGGGTTCGACGAAGACCTGCATGGTCGCGATGACCTGCATGAGCAGCATGAGCGACAGGATGAGGCGGGTCTGCGGGATGGTGACGTGCCAGATCTTGCGGAGCAGGCCCGCGCCGTCGAGCTCCGCCGCCTCGTACAGCTCGCCGGGGATGCCCTGGAGCGCGGCGAGGTAGATGAGGGTGGCGCCGCCCATGTTCATCCACGTCGAGGCGAGGACCAGGGAGAGCATCGCGGTGTCGGCGTCCTGGAGCCACTGCTGCTCGGGCAGGTGGAGGAAACGCAGGAGTTCGTTGAGGAGGCCGTAGCCCGGGTCGTACAGGTACTGGAAGAGCAGCACCGCGGCGACCGGGGGAAGCATGACGGGCAGGTAGACCAGGAGCCGCAGGTACCCCTTGCCGTGGCGGAACTCGTTGATGGTGATCGCCAGGACGAAGGGCACGGCGAAGCCGAAGACCAGGGCGAGGGCGGTGTACCAGAGGGTGTTGCCCCAGGCCTGCCAGAAGGCCGGATCGTTGAAGACGGTCGTGAAGTTGTCCCAGCCGACCCAGACCGTCCTGCCGCTCTCGGTCTTCTGGAAGGCCAGGAGGAACTCCCGGACCATCGGGTACCAGGAGAAGAGGGCGAAGCAGACGACGGCTCCGATGAGGAAGGCGTGGGCCGTCAGATTGCGCCGCAGGCTCCTGGCGAAGGCGCCGCCGGGGGCGGCGGGGCCGTCCTGGTCCGGCTGGGAGTGGCGGGGAGGCCCCGCCTTGCTCGGGGTGATGCTCGGGGCCGACATTCGTGCTCCTTGGTACGGGACTGCCGTGTCTGCTGCCGTGCCGGGGGTGCCGGGCGGGGGGGGGGGGGGGGGGGGGGGGGGGGGGGGGGGGGGGGGGGGGGGGGGGGGGGGGGGGGGGGGGGGGGGGGGGGGGGGGGGGGGGGGGG
>NZ_JBVJMN010000079.1:0-34003 GCF_055584185.1 Streptomyces sp. NPDC104202
TCAGCCCCCCCCTGTCGGGCCGAGCAACAATCTCACGACCCTACCTCCGCGTCGCGCCGCCCACCGCCAAGAACTAGCCCACCCCCTCCCCCCCCCCCCCCCCCCCCCCCCCCCCCCCCCCCCCCCCCCCCGTCACCGCGTTCCTCGTCCCCGCCGACCGCCCCGGCCTCGGCGGCGAACCCCTCGACATGCTCGCCCCGCACGCCCTCGGCACCCTCACCTTCGACGGCGTCCCCGTGGGCCCCGAGGACCTCCTCGGCGCACCGGACGCCGGTTTCCGGGTCGCCATGCACACCCTCAACCTCTTCCGCCCCAGCGTCGGCGCCTTCGCCGTCGGAATGGCGCAGGCCGCCCTCGACGCCGCCCTCGCCCACACCGCCGCCCGCCCCGCCTTCGGCGGCGTCCTCGCCGACCTCCAGGCCGTCTCCCACCGCGTCGCCGAGATGGCCACCCGCACCGAGGCCGCCCGCCTCCTCGTCTACGCGGCCGCCGCCGCCCACGACGCCGGCGACCCCGACGTGCCCCGGCGCTCCGCCATGGCCAAACTCCTCGCCACCGAGACCGCCCAGTTCGTCGTCGACTCCGCCGTCCAACTCCACGGCGCCGCAGCCCTCCAGCGCGGCCACCTCCTCGAACACCTCTACCGCGAGGTCCGCGCACCCCGGATCTACGAGGGGGCCACCGAGGTCCAGCGCACCATCATCGCCAAGGAGCTGTACGCGTCCCGCGGGGAGGACCATGGGGGAGGGGCCCCCGGTGCCGCACCGCGCCGCGCCGCCGCCCCCCGTACGGAGGAGGTCACGTCCTCATGAGCCTGCACCGGCACAACCCCGCCGAACTCGCCCCGCCCGCAGGGTTCACGCACGCGGTCACCGCCACCGGGACCCGGTTCGTGTTCCTCGCCGGACAGACCGCCCTCGACACCGCGGGAAAGGTCGTGGGGGAGACCCTCCCCGAGCAGTTCACGGTCGCGCTCGCCAACCTCCTGACCGCCCTCCGGCACGCCGGAGGCACCCCGGCCGACCTCGCCCGCGTCACCGTCTACACCACCGACGTCGACGAGTACCGCGACCACGCCGTCGAACTGGGCCGCGTCTGGCGCCGGTTGGCGGGCCGCGACTACCCGGCGATGGCGGTCGTCGGGGTCGTGCGGCTCTGGGACGCACAGGCCAAGGTGGAACTCGACGGCTTCGCGGTGCTGGACGAGCCCGCGCACGCTTGATCAACTGGTCCCCCGTGCGGGCCGGGCTTAGTGTCGAAAGGTGGACTGACCGGCCCACGGCACACTCACCAGGCGAGGCCCGAGGCGCCCAATGAGTACACCCAAGCCGACGACACCGGCACAGACCGCCACTCCGAGGAAGGGCGGCGACGGCAAGGGCATCGCCCTGTTCGTGATCGCGTCCTGCCAGCTGATGGTGGTCCTCGACATCACGATCGTGAACATCGCGCTCCCGCACATCCAGAGCGCCCTGCACTTCTCCACGACCAGCCTGTCCTGGGTCGTCAACGCCTACACGCTCACCTTCGGCGGCCTGCTGCTCCTCGGCGGCCGCGCCGGTGACATCCTGGGCCGGCGACGCGTCTTCATCTTCGGCGTCCTGCTCTTCGGACTCGCCTCGCTCTTCTGCGGACTCGCGCAGAGCGAGTGGCAACTCCTGGGCGCCCGCGCACTCCAGGGCGTCGGCGGCGCCATCGCGTCGCCGACCTCGCTCTCCCTCATCACCACCACCTTCGACGAAGGCCCGGAACGCAACCGGGCCTTCGGCGTCTTCGCCGGCGTCTCGGCCGGCGGCGGCGCGATCGGCCTGGTGGCGGGCGGCATGCTCGTCCAGTGGCTCGACTGGCGCTGGATCTTCTTCGTCAACGTGCCGATCGCCCTGCTCATCGCCTTCCTGACGCCACGCCACGTCAAGGAGTCCGAGCGCCACCCCGGCCACTTCGACCTCGCCGGCGCGCTCACCTCGACCCTCGGCATGGTCGCCCTGGTGTACGGCTTCATCCGGGCCGCCCAGGAGGGATGGAGCGATCCCTACACGATCGGCTCGTTCGTCGCCGCCGTGCTCCTCCTGGCCGCGTTCATCCTGATCGAACGGCGCTCCCAACAGCCCATCACGCCGCTGCACATGTTCGCCGACCGCAACCGCTCGGGCACCTACGTCATCATGCTGTGCCTGGCGGCGGCCATCTTCGGGATGTTCTTCTTCCTCACCCTGTTCGTGCAGCAGGTGCTGGGCTTCAGCCCGCTGACGACGGGTCTGGCGTTCCTGCCGGTCAGCGCCATCATCGGCGTCGGCGCCGGCCTCACGTCCAACCTGCTGCCCCGGTACGGCCCCAAACCCTTCATGGTCACGGGCTCGATCCTCGCCGCGGCCGGCCTGTCCTGGCTGACGCTCACCGACGTGGACTCCACCTATCTGGGCAGCATCCTCGGCCCCATCCTCGTCTTCGGCCTCGGCATGGGCCTGATGTTCGTCTCGCTCACCATCATGGCCCTCTCCAACGTCGAGCCGAGGGAGTCGGGCGCGGCCTCCGGACTGCTCAACGCCATGCAGCAGGTGGGCGGTTCGCTCGGCCTCTCCATCCTCGTCACCGTCTTCGGCACCGCGAGCCGCAACGAGGCCGACGTCCAGGTGCCCGCCTTCCTCGCCCAGGCCGGCCCCCTGGAGAAGGCCCGCTTCGCCGAGACCGGCCAGCTTCCCCCGCCCTACGCCGACCAGGTCCTCACCTCCGGCGTCTCCGCCGGCTTCGTCACCGCCGCCGTCTTCGCCGTCGTCGGCGCCCTCGTCGCCATCTTCGTCATCAAGGTCCGCCAGTCCGACATCGACCGCCTCAAGGGCGGGGTCGGAGTGATGCCGGGCGGCTGACCGTCGAAAACCCGTCCCGCTCGGCGTACGACCCCGGCGCCACCCACGCCGACGGCCCCGCCACCCCCACGAGGGGGCGACGGGGCCGTCGGCGTACGGAACTCCGGCGGGTACTCAGATGTCCCGGAAGATCTCGATCTGGGCGCCGATCGAGTTGAGGCGCTCGGCGAGGTCCTCGTAGCCGCGGTTGATGACGTAGACGTTGCGGAGGACGGAGGTCCCCTCGGCGGCCATCATCGCGAGGAGGACGACGACGGCGGGGCGGAGGGCCGGGGGGCACATCATCTCGGCGGCGCGCCAGCGGGTGGGTCCCTCGACGAGGACGCGGTGGGGGTCGAGGAGCTGGAGGCGGCCGCCGAGGCGGTTGAGGTCGGTGAGGTAGATGGCGCGGTTGTCGTAGACCCAGTCGTGGATGAGGGTCTTGCCCTGGGCGGTGGCCGCGATGGCGGCGAAGAAGGGCACGTTGTCGATGTTGAGGCCGGGGAACGGCATCGGGTGGATCTTGTCGATCGGCGCCTCCAGTTTGGAGGGGCGGACCGTCAGGTCGACGAGGCGGGTGCGGCCGTTGTCGGCGGCGTACTCGGCCGAGCGGTCGTGGTCGAGGCCCATCTCCTCCAGGACGGCGAGCTCGATCTCCATGAACTCGATGGGGACCCGGCGGATCGTCAGCTCGGACTCGGTGACGACGGCGGCGGCCAGCAGACTCATCGCCTCGACCGGGTCCTCGGAGGGGGAGTAGTCGACGTCGACGTCGATCTGCGGAACGCCGTGGACGGTCAGGGTGGTGCTGCCGATGCCGTCGACCCGGACTCCGAGGGCCTCCAGGAAGAAGCACAGGTCCTGGACCATGTAGTTGGAGGAGGCGTTGCGGATGACGGTGACGCCGTCGTGGCGGGCGGCCGCCAGCAGCGCGTTCTCGGTGACCGTGTCCCCGCGCTCGGTCAGGACGATCGGGCGGTCGGGGGAGGCGGAGCGCTCGACCTGGGCGTGGTAGATGCCCTCGGTGGCGGTGACGTCCAGGCCGAAGCGGCGCAGGGCGATCATGTGCGGCTCGATCGTGCGCGTGCCGAGGTCGCAGCCGCCGGCGTACGGCAGCTTGAAGCGGTCCATCCGGTGCAGCAGCGGGCCGAGGAACATGATGATCGAGCGGGTGCGGATCGCGGCCTCGGCGTCGATGGACTCCATGTCCAGCTCGGCGGGCGGCACGATCTCCAGGTCGACCCCGTCGTTGATCCAGCGGGTGCGGACGCCGATGGAGTTGAGGACCTCCAGGAGCCGGAAGACCTCCTCGATGCGGGCGACCCGGCGCAGGACCGTGCGGCCCTTGTTGAGGAGCGAGGCGCAGAGCAGCGCGACACAGGCGTTCTTGCTCGTCTTGACGTCGATGGCGCCGGAGAGCCGGCGGCGGCCGACGACGCGGAGGTGCATCGGGCCGGCGTATCCCAGGGACACGATCTCGCTGTCGAGGGCCTCGCCGATCCGGGCGATCATCTCAAGGCTGATGTTCTGGTTGCCGCGCTCGATCCGGTTGACGGCGCTCTGGCTCGTGGCCAGCGCTTCGGCGAGCTGCGTCTGTGTCCAGCCGCGGTGCTGCCGGGCGTCACGGATGAGCTTGCCGATGCGTACGAGGTAGTCGTCTGCCATGGCGTCACGTTATCTCAGATATGAGATGTGACCCGTCATCGGGGTAGGCCGTCAGGGTGATGTGCCGTGCGCCGTCGGGTGGCGCGGTTCGTACAGGGGGAGTTCGGTCCCGCTCGGCAGCCGTACGGCCGCCAGCAGGCCCCAGCCCTCGTCGGTGATGGCCCGTGAGATCTCCGCGCCCCGGTCGGCCAGGGTCGTCAGCGTGGCCGTGAGGTCGTCGCACATGAGGTACACCTCGTGCCGCGGCTCCGCCGTCGTGGGGTGCACCGCGATCTCGGAGGGCGGGAGGCGGAAGATCAGCCAGCCCCCTCCGGCGTCCACGTGCCCGAAGCCCACGACGTCCTTCAGGAAGGCCCGGTCGGCCACCGCGTCCCGGGTGTAGAGAATCACATGCGCGCCGCTGAACATGGCTCGATCCTCACCCCGCCCCCCGGCCCCGGCAATTCCCCCGCCGCCGTACGGGTGCCCCCGGGGCGGTCCCTCGCGGGCGTCAGCCGGCCTCCGGCGCCCGCCGCCACTCCGGTACGTCCAGGAAGTGGACGTCGTAGCGCTCCTGCTCGGCGACGAGGCCGGCGAAGTCCTCCAGGCCCCTGGCCACGCGCCCCGGCGCGCGGAAGGAGCCGAACCGGTCGACGCCCGGCGTGAGCACCCCCAGCAGGTCGGCGGTGGAGCCGGGAGCGGCGCCGAAGGCGTGCGGCGTATGGGGCGGCACGACGACGAGCCCGCCGCGGCCGACCGTCGCCCTGGTCCCGACGAGGAGGAACTCCACCGTCCCGTCGAGCACGTGGAACAGTTCGGACGACCGGGTGGGGAGGTGCGGCCCGGCCCCGTCGGCCCCTTCGTCGAGGGTCAGCCGGTTGGCGCCCAGCGCGCCGCCGGTCGCCGGCGCGTCGGCGAGCAGCCCGAAGCCGCCGCCGTGCGGCAGCGGGACGCGCTCGGCCTCCTCCGCCCGCACCGCCAGCGCCCGGAGCATCGTGTTCCCGGTGTTCCCGGCCATCGTCGCGACTCCCGTCTCCTCCGTCCCCTCGGCCGCCCGCGTCTTCGTCCCGTGCTCTCGTGCCGCGCCCTCGTCCGGCCGCGGGCGGCGGGCGGCGGCGTCCCTCCATTCCAGCCGGGGAAGAAGACGCGAACCAGAGGCGGTTGTCGTCGGCGGAGATCACCGGTCGTGATGCATCGGAGGAGCCGATGGAGCTGCGCCGGCTGCGGTACTTCGTGGCCGTCGCCGACGAGGGTGGGTTCGGCCGCGCCGCCGAGCGGCTCGGCATCGTCCGGTCGGCGGTGAGCCGGCAGGTCCGGCGCCTGGAACGGGAGCTCGGCGTGGCGCTGTTCGAGCGCTCCACCCGCCGGGTGCGGCTGTCCGGCGCCGGGGAGCGGCTGCTGCCCGAGGCCCGCGGCGTCCTGGCCGCGGCGGAGCGGACCGGACGGCTCGCGGCCGACCTCGCGTCCGGCGCGGAAGGGGTGCTGAGGCTGGGCACCGTGCACGGTCCCGGCGACCGGATCTAGCGGCTCCTGGACGCGCTCACGGCCGCGGCGCCCGGGCTCCACGCACGGTCCCGGCGACCGGATCTACCGGCTCCTGGACGCGCTCGCGGCCGCGGCGCCCGGGCTCCACGTCCGGCCCCGGCGTCTGCCCCCGGCCGAGCGGGCGGCCGCCGTGCGCGCGGGGGACTGGACGCCGTTCTCGTCCGCGGCCCCGCGGAGGCGCCGGGCCTGGAGCTGCTGCCGGTGTGGACCGACCCGCTGTACGCGGCGCTGCCCGAGGGCCACCCCCTCGCGTCGGCACCGCTGCCCGGGCCGGAGCGGCCGGCCGGGCTTCCGCTGCGGCTCGCGCCCCGCGAGGACAACCCGCCGTTCCACGACCTGGTGACCGGGGCCCTGTGCGCGGCGGGTGCCGAACCACTCCCGGGCCCGCCGTTCACCGCACTGCAGGAGACCCTGCCGGCGATCGGGACCGGGCCGCCGTCCTGGACGGTCTTCCACGAGGTCGCCGGGGTGCCCGAAGTCCCCCGGGTGGCCGTGCGGGGTGCGGCGGCTGGACGCGCCCGTCCTCACCACGTCGCCGGCCGTGCCGCCGGGTCCGCCGTCACCGGTGCTGCGCCGGCTGCTCCGGGCGCTCGCGGCCCTCCCGGACGGCGGTGACCTGCGATGACCCGGCGGCGCGGCGGGCCCGTGCGGCGGCGGCGCCGCACGGGGCCGGACGAATCGGCGGGGAGGCGGCGCCGGAGCGGACCGACGGGACGGGAAAACGGCACGCCCGGGCATGACCGCGGGGCGGGGATGCACTAGAGTTATCTCGACATCGAGATAACTGCTTACGGCGCACTGCGGCCGCCCGCCCGGTAAGGGCTACCTAACTTAGCCTTACCTTAGCGGATCGGCGCGGGGTCGTGGCGGCAGCATGACGGTAGTACGCGCACATTGATGAAGGAGACTGTCGTGTCGGCGAACAGCTTCGACGCCCGCAGCACGCTGCGCGTGGGCGACGAGTCGTACGAGATCTTCAAGCTGGACAAGGTCGAGGGCTCCGCGCGCCTCCCTTACAGCCTGAAGGTCCTCCTGGAGAACCTGCTCCGCACCGAGGACGGCGCGAACATCACCGCCGACCACATCCGTGCGCTCGGCAACTGGGACTCGCAGGCTCAGCCGAGCCAGGAGATCCAGTTCACGCCGGCCCGTGTGATCATGCAGGACTTCACCGGTGTGCCGTGTGTCGTCGACCTCGCCACCATGCGCGAGGCCGTCGCCGCGCTCGGCGGCGACCCGGCGAAGATCAACCCGCTCTCCCCGGCCGAGATGGTCATCGACCACTCCGTCATCGCCGACAAGTTCGGCACGCACGACGCCTTCGCGCAGAACGTCGAGCTGGAGTACGGCCGCAACAAGGAGCGCTACCAGTTCCTGCGCTGGGGCCAGACCGCCTTCGACGACTTCAAGGTCGTCCCGCCGGGCACCGGCATCGTCCACCAGGTCAACATCGAGCACCTGGCCCGCACGGTCATGGTCCGCAACGGCCAGGCGTACCCCGACACCCTCGTCGGCACCGACTCCCACACCACCATGGTCAACGGCCTCGGTGTGCTGGGCTGGGGCGTCGGCGGCATCGAGGCCGAGGCCGCGATGCTGGGCCAGCCGGTCTCCATGCTCATCCCGCGCGTCGTCGGCTTCAAGCTGACCGGCGAGCTGCCGGCCGGCACCACCGCCACCGACCTGGTGCTCACGATCACCGAGATGCTGCGCAAGCACGGCGTCGTCGGCAAGTTCGTCGAGTTCTACGGTGAGGGCGTCGCCGCCACCTCCCTGGCGAACCGCGCCACCATCGGCAACATGTCGCCGGAGTTCGGCTCCACCGCCGCGGTCTTCCCGATCGACGGCGAGACCCTGAACTACCTCAAGCTCACCGGCCGCTCCGAGCAGCAGGTCGCGCTCGTCGAGGCGTACGCCAAGGAGCAGGGCCTCTGGCTGGACCCGGCCGCCGAGCCGGACTTCTCCGAGAAGCTGGAGCTCGACCTCTCCACGGTCGTCCCCTCCATCGCCGGCCCGAAGCGCCCGCAGGACCGCATCGTCCTCGCGAACGCCGCCGCGCAGTTCGCCCAGGACGTCCGCAACTACGTCTCCACCGACGACGAGGCGGGCAAGGAGTCCTTCCCGGCCTCCGACGCCCCGGCCGTCTCCAACGGCGTCCCGTCGAACCCGGTCGAGGTGACCGCCCCCGACGGCACCACCTACACGATCGACCACGGCGCCGTCACCGTCGCCGCGATCACCTCCTGCACCAACACGTCGAACCCGTACGTGATGGTCGCCGCCGCGCTCGTCGCCAAGAAGGCCACCGAGAAGGGCCTGACCCGCAAGCCGTGGGTCAAGACCACCCTCGCCCCGGGCTCGAAGGTCGTCACCGACTACTTCGACAAGGCGGGCCTCACCCCGTACCTCGACAAGGTCGGCTTCAACCTCGTCGGCTACGGCTGCACCACCTGCATCGGCAACTCCGGCCCGCTGCCGGAGGAGGTCTCCAAGGCCGTCAACGAGCACGACCTGGCCGTGACCTCGGTGCTCTCGGGCAACCGCAACTTCGAGGGTCGCATCAACCCCGACGTCAAGATGAACTACCTGGCCTCCCCGCCGCTGGTCGTCGCGTACGCCATCGCGGGCTCCATGAAGGTGGACATCACCAAGGACGCCCTCGGCGTCGACCAGGACGGCAAGCCCGTCTACCTGGCCGACATCTGGCCGTCGGAGGCCGAGGTCAACGACGTCGTCGCCAACGCCATCGGCGAGGACATGTTCAACAAGTCCTACCAGGACGTCTTCGCGGGCGACGCCCAGTGGCAGGCGCTGGAGATCCCGACCGGCAGCACCTTCGAGTGGGACGCCGAGTCCACCTACGTCCGCAAGCCCCCGTACTTCGAGGGCATGACGATGGAGACCACCCCGGTCACCGACATCGTCGGCGCCCGCGTCCTGGCCAAGCTGGGCGACTCGGTCACCACCGACCACATCTCCCCGGCCGGCGCGATCAAGGCCGACACCCCGGCCGGCACGTACCTCACCGAGCACGGTGTGGAGCGTCGTGACTTCAACTCCTACGGCTCGCGCCGTGGCAACCACGAGGTCATGATCCGCGGCACGTTCGCCAACATCCGCCTGCGCAACCAGATCGCGCCGGGCACCGAGGGCGGTTACACCCGCGACTTCACCCAGGCCGACGGCCCGGTGTCGTTCATCTACGACGCCTCGCAGAACTACCAGGCCGCCGGCACCCCGCTGGTCATCCTGGGCGGCAAGGAGTACGGCTCCGGCTCGTCCCGCGACTGGGCCGCCAAGGGCACCGCGCTCCTCGGCGTCAAGGCCGTCATCACCGAGTCGTACGAGCGCATCCACCGCTCGAACCTCATCGGCATGGGCGTCCTGCCGCTCCAGTTCCCGGCCGGCCAGTCGGCCGACTCGCTCGGTCTGACCGGCGAGGAGACCTTCTCCATCGCGGGCGTCACCGAGCTGAACGACGGCACCACGCCGAGCACGGTCAAGGTCACCACCGACACCGGTGTCGAGTTCGACGCGGTCGTCCGCATCGACACCCCCGGTGAGGCGGACTACTACCGCAACGGCGGCATCATGCAGTACGTGCTCCGCAACCTGATCCGCGGCTGACGTCCGGTCCGGTAACGGGAAAGGGCCCCGCTCCTCGGAAGAGGAGCGGGGCCCTTTCGTACGCTCACCCGCGGGGCGGGTGCACGACCGGTGCGGCCGGGATCAGAACAGCTGCTTGAAGCCGTTCCAGCCGCCCGTGCCGATCTTCACGCGGTTGTAGTACGGCGTGGTGGCGTTGCCCGTGCCCTTGTACAGCCACAGGGCGCCGGCGCCGTCACGGGCCATCAGGTCCGTGACGCCGTCGTAGTTGATGTCGCCGACGGAGACCAGGGCGTTGTAGCCGCCCCAGCCGGCGCTGATGCGGGTGCGACCGGTGAAGGGCGTCTTGTAGTTGCCCGTGCCCTTGTACAGCCAGAGCACACCGGCGCCGTCACGAGCGACCAGGTCGGCCTTGCCGTCGCTGGTCAGGTCGCCCTTGCCGGCGAGCTGGTTGTAGCCGCCCCAGCCCGCGCTGATCTTGGTGCGGGTGGTCAGGCTGCCCGTGCCGTAGCCCAGGTAGTGCCACAGCACACCCGCGGAGTCACGGGCGAGCAGGTCGTCGGCGGCCGCACCGCCGGTGTTGCCGACCGAGACCAGCTTGTTGTAGATGCCCCAGCCGGCGCCGATCTTGCGCGGGGTGGTGTTCCACTTGGTGTAGTAGAGCGCCCCGGCCGTGACGTCGAAGAGGCCGTCGGACTTGCCGTCGGCGTTCTGGTCGACCTGGTTGATGTGCTGGCTGTAGTTCCAGCCGGTGCCCGAGTTCTCGGTGGGGAGCGTGAGCCCGCCCTGGCCGTTCGGGGTGTAGCCGTAGATGGTGCCGGCGCTGTTGACGCCGTAGAGCGCGTTCACCGGGGTGACGGCAGCGGAGGACGCGGCGAAGGCGCTCGCGTTCGACGCCGGCTGCTGGACACCCGACACCGAACGCTGCGGCGCGTCGGCCGCCACAGCGGCGGTGGTGGTGCCGACGAGGGCGGCGGTTATCGCCGCGACGGTGACACGGGACAGGACGCCCGCGCGGTTCAGGCCAGAAGAGTTGGCCACGTAGTACTCCAGATCCGAGTGGAATGTGTCGGTCCCGCAGCGCGCACACCCGAGGGGGCGCAGGCGGCGGGATCTCTATGATCCAGGATCCTTCTCACGCGATCTTCACCTGGCAACTGGTTTGTGACACAACTGTTTCGGTCCAAGATCATATGTACCGTTTGTCTTATCGTGCCCCGTCCCGATCCGCCGGGCGTGGGGTGAACTCCCGCCGACGAGGCCCCAGTACGGGCTTCTTCGGTGTGCTGTCAAGGGCGCCGGTTCACGAATGGTTGGACGAAACGCCGCAGATCCCACGTGCTTATCGCGCAGGTCTCAACTCGGGAAAGATGGCCGTGAAAACCTGCTTTCGATCTTGCTCAGGCGAAGGGAAGTGGACTATACCTGTCGGCGTCCAGCCAGTCGTTTCCATCGGACGACGGCCCGACGCCTGCACGACCCGGCTGCAAATGACCGCGGTGGCGGGGCCCTTCGCCTGTGGCGAGCGAGTACGACGGGCGACCGGTACACCGCCTGAGTCCTGAATGAAGGCGAGGACTTGAGCATGGGATCCACCTCCGCACAGACCAATGAGGGCGGCCTCGGCCGCCGCGATCTGATCAAGCGGTCCGCCGCCATCGGTCTGATCTCGGTGCCGACGATGAGCTTCCTGTCCGCCTGTGCGAGCAGCGACAGCGGTGGCAACGGAAAGGTCGAGAAGGGCACGAAGTCCGAAAAGAACCCGCTCGGGGTGAACGAGTCGGCCCCGCTCGATTTCGTCCTCTTCGACGGTGGATTCGGACAGGAGTACGCCAAGGACGCGGTCAAGGTCTACGAGACGAATTACCCGAAGGCCAAGGTCAAGTTCACCCCCACCCAGAAGATCACCACCACGCTCCAGCCGCGCTTCAACGGCGGCAACCCGCCGGACCTCATCGACAACTCCGGCGCCGAGCAGATGGACATGGGCGTCCTCGTCGGCCAGAAGCAGCTCGCGGACCTCACCCCGCTGCTGGACGCGCCCTCGATCGACGACCCGGCCAAGAAGGTCCGCGACACCCTGCGGCCCGGCATCGTCGAGATGGGCCAGTTCGACGGCGAGCAGTGCTGGATCCTCAACTACGCCTACACGGTCTACGGCGTCTGGTACTCGCAGAAGCTCCTCGACTCGCTCGACGCGAAGTACCCCGAGACCTGGGACGAGATGCTGGCCGTCTGCGAGAAGGCCAAGAAGAAGGGCATCGCGGGCTGGACGTACGCGGGCAAGCACCCGTACTACATCCCCTTCTCGCTCTACCCGATGATCGGCAAGGTCGGCGGCCGCGAGGTCCTGGACGCCATCGACAACCTGGAGCCGAAGGCCTGGGAGCACCCCGCGGTCAAGGCGTGTTTCGAGGCCTACTACGAGCTCTTCAAGAAGGGCTACATCCTCCAGGGCACCCCGGGCCTCGACCACATCCAGTCCCAGACCGCCTGGACCGAGGGCAAGGCGCTGTTCATCCCGAACGGCTCCTGGGTCGAGAACGAGGCGGCGAAGACCATGCCCGCCGACTTCGCCCTCTCCGTCTCCGCCCCGACCGGCATCGACTCCTCCGACAAGATGCCGTTCGGCACCATCTGGGCCGCCGGCGGCGAGCCCTTCATCGTCCCGGCCAAGGCGGCGAACGCCGAGGGCGGCATGGAGCAGCTGCGCATCATGCTCAGCGAGGCGTCCTCCAAGAACTTCACCCAGTCGGTGAAGTCCCTGACCGCCCTCAACGGCGGCACCGACGGCATCGAGCTCTCCCCGGGCCTCAAGTCCGGCGTCGCCGCGCTGGAGAAGGCCGGCCAGAACGTCGTCAACCCGCGCCTCCAGGACTGGTACGTCGCCCTCCAGAAGGAGAAGATCGGTGTCGCCGGCATCGGCGAGATGATGGCCGGCCGCGCCACCCCGGCCGAGACGATCAAGAAGATCCAGAAGTACGCCGACGAGGCGGCCAAGGACTCGTCGATCAAGCACTACAAGCACTGACGATCAGTGCCGGGGCCCCTTCCCGCCGACCGGGAGCGGGCCCCGGCCACTTCGCGCGCAGCACCGGCGGCGCGCCTCCGCGGGAAGATCGGGGTCGGTAGGAATGCAACACGGCAAGTACCGTTTCATCGTGGGGTTCCTGGCGGCCCCGCTCGCGCTCTACGTGCTCTTCGTCATCTGGCCGTTCGTCCAGTCCATCTACTACTCCTTCACGGACTGGACCGGACTGAGTCCCGAATTCGGGATGGTCGGATTCGACAACTACAGCAGAATGCTGGACGACGAGATCTTCTGGAAATCCCTCCAGCACAGCCTGACCTTCGCGGTGGTGCTGCCGCTGGTGACAGTCGGTCTCGCGCTCTTCTTCGCCTTCATGCTCAATGTCGGCGGTCGGCGCCGCAGGGGGGCGGCGATCGCGGGCGTGCGCGGTTCGTCCTTCTACAAAATCGTGTACTTCTTCCCGCAGGTGCTGTCGATCGCGATCGTGGCGCTGCTCTTCCAGTTCGCGTACAACCCAAATAGCGGAGCCATCAATTCCGTATTGAAGGGCGTCGGCCTCGGCAGCGTCCAGCCGGACTGGCTCGGCGATCCGGACCTCGCCCTGATCTGCGTGATGCTGGTCCTCGTCTGGTCCACGGTCGGATTCTTCGTCGTCCTCTTCTCGGCCGGCATGGCGTCCATTCCGAGGGATTTCTACGAGGCCGCCCTGCTCGACGGCGCGAACCGCTTCACCACGTTCTTCAAGATCACCCTGCCGCTGCTCTGGGACACCGTGCAGTCCGGCTGGATCTACATGGGCATCCTCGCGCTCGGCGCGGAGTCCTTCGCGGTCGTCCAGATCATGACCGTCGGCCCCTCCGGCGGCGGGCCCGACTACTCCACCATCGTCCTGCCGCTGTACGTCTACCAGAAGGCGTTCCGGGACGGTCAGGCCGCCTACGCAACGACCATCGGCGTCGCGCTCCTCGTCGTCACGCTCGCCTTCGCGGCCGTCGTGATGAAGCTGGGCCGGCGCGAGCGGCTGGAGTTCTGATGAAGACGACCGACACTGCCTCCACCGGAGTCGAGGACACCCCCGGCTCCCCGGCCGGCCCCGGCCCGGCCCTCGCCAAGACCCCCGCGCCCGCCGCGGCCAAGGACTCGAGCAGCGAGGGCACGACCCTCAACGTCTTCTCCCACGGCATCCTGATCCTCTGGGCGGTCATGGTCGTCACGCCGCTCCTCTGGGCGGTGATGACCTCGTTCAAGACCGACCGGGCCATCTTCACCTCGCCCTGGTCGCTCCCCGACTCGCTGCACTTCGAGAACTGGTCGCGCGCCTGGACCGAGGCGCACATGAGCGACTACTTCCTGAACACGATCCTGGTGGTCGGCGGCTCGCTCGTCGGCACCCTGCTGCTCGGTTCGATGGCGGCCTACGTGCTGGCCCGCTTCGACTTCCCGGGCAACCGCTTCATCTACTTCCTCTTCATCGGAGGGATGAGCTTCCCGATCATCCTGGCGCTGGTGCCGCTCTTCTACGTGATGCAGAACATGGCCCTGCTGAACACGCTGCACGGCCTGATCATCGTCTACATCGCGTACTCGCTGCCGTTCACCGTCTTCTTCCTCACCGCCTTCTTCCGCACCCTGCCGACCTCGGTGGCGGAGGCGGCGTTCGTGGACGGCGCCTCGCACACCAGGACCTTCTTCCAGGTGATGCTGCCGATGGCGAAGCCCGGCCTCATCAGCGTGGGCATCTTCAACTTCCTCGGCCAGTGGAACCAGTACCTGCTGCCGACCGTGCTCAACACCGAGCCGGAGAACAAGGTGCTCTCCCAGGGCCTCGTCCAGCTCGCGGTCAGCCAGGGCTACAAGGGCGACTGGTCCGGTCTCTTCGCCGGTCTGGTGATGGCGATGCTCCCCGTCCTGGCGGCGTACATCATCTTCCAGCGGCAGGTGGTGGCCGGTCTGACCGCCGGCGCCGTGAAGTGACCCCCGGGGCGTCGAGCCCCTCCCGGAACCGCCCGAAGGGCCCCCGGCGCACCGCGCGCCGGGGGCCCTTCGCGTCGTGTGACCCGTACCGTCCGCCTCTCAAGGTCTTGACGGGGAGCAAGCCGAAAGAGTCCCCTTAGAGTTCACATGTTGGAGAAAACGGTGGGAGTGAGTGAGTCGATGGAGACTCCGGGGTCGCAGACGTCTCTGCACAGGGCCAATCTCGAACGGGTCGTCCGGGCGGTGCGGATGGCCGGCTCGCTCACCCAGGCGGAGATCGCCCGGGCGACGGGCCTGTCCGCCGCCACGGTCTCCAACATCGTCCGGGAGCTGAAGGACGGCGGGACCGTCGAGGTCACGCCGACCTCCGCGGGGGGCCGCCGGGCCCGGAGCGTCTCGCTCTCCGGCGACGCGGGCATCGTGATCGGCGTCGACTTCGGCCACACGCACCTGCGGGTCGCGGTCGGCAACCTCGCCCACCAGGTGCTCGCCGAGGAGGCCGAACCGCTCGACGTCGACGCCTCCGCCGCCGAGGGCTTCGACCGGGCGGAACAGCTCGTCAACCGGCTGATCCAGGCCACCGGCATCGGCCGGGACAAGGTCATCGGCGTCGGGCTCGGCGTGCCCGGACCCATCGACGTCTCCTCCGGGACGCTCGGGTCGACCTCGATCCTGCCGGGGTGGAGCGGCATCAACCCGGCCGAGGAGCTCAGCGGCCGGCTCGGCGTGCCCGTCCACGTCGACAACGACGCCAACCTCGGCGCCCTCGGCGAGCTGGTCTGGGGGAGCGGCCGGGGCGTCAAGGACCTGGCGTACATCAAGGTGGCCAGCGGCGTCGGTGCCGGCCTCGTGATCGACGGGCGGGTCTACCGGGGCCCCGGGGGCACCGCGGGCGAGATCGGGCACATCACGCTGGACGAGTCAGGCCCGGTCTGCCGCTGCGGCAACCGGGGCTGCCTGGAGACCTTCACGGCGGCCCGGTACGTCCTGCCGCTGCTCCAGCCCGGTCACGGACCCGACCTGACCATGGAACGGGTGGTCCAGCTGGCCCGGGAGGGCGACCCCGGCTGCCGGCGGGTGATCGCGGACGTCGGCCGGCACATCGGCAGTGGCATCGCCAACCTCTGCAATCTCCTGAACCCGAGCCGGGTCGTGCTGGGCGGCGACCTCGCCGAGGCCGGGGAGCTGGTCCTGGCGCCCATCAGGGACTCCGTGTCGCGGTACGCGATCCCCAGTGCCGCCCGGCAGCTCTCGCTCGCCCAGGGGGCCTTGGGCGGCCGCGCCGAGGTGCTCGGCGCGCTGGCCCTCGTCCTGAGCGAGATGGGCGATTCGACCCTGTTGGAGAGTGCCCTTCCCGCGGCCGCTCCGGTCTCCCGGCTTGCCTTCACTTAGATAACGAACACCACCGTTGTCATCTCGTTAAGAATTTACTTCTTGACGGCAACGTTGCGGCCGAGTTGACTTCGGGACACCTCGGCCGCAACGTCGCGGCCTCGTCAGGGAGGCAACCCACATGAACGCAGTGACGCGTCGTGCCGTCATAGCAACGGCCGCGGTCTCGATGGCTCTCTCGCTCGCAGCCTGCGGTCAGGCCGGCGGCGACGACAGCAAGGACAAGGGCAGCTCGACCAAGATCGGTCTGCTCCTTCCCGAGAACAAGACCTCGCGCTACGAGGCGCTGGACAAGCCGCAGTTCGAGAAGGCCGTCAAGGCCGCGTGCGGCGACTGCGAGATCGTCTACAACAACGCGGTCTCCGACGTCGTGAAGCAGAAGCAGCAGTTCGACCAGCTGATCGCCGACGGCGTCAAGGTCATCGCCCTCGACCCGGTGGACGCCGAGAAGGCCGCCGGCTGGGTCAAGGACGCCAAGGCCAAGGGCGTCAAGGTCGTCGCGTACGACCGCGCCGTCGCCGGTGCCGACGCCTACGTCAGCCACGACAACAACAAGGTCGGCGAGCTCCAGGGCCAGGCCCTGATCACCGCCCTCGGCGCCAAGGCCGCCTCCGCCAACGTCGTCATGATCAACGGCGACGAGAAGGACCCGAACGCCGGGCTCTTCAAGAAGGGCGCCCACACCGCGCTCGACGGCAAGGTCGGCAAGATCGCCTACGAGGCGTCCGGCGAGTGGGACCCGAAGATCGCTGGCGAGAAGATGGCCGCCGCCATCTCCTCGGTCGGCAAGGACAAGATCGCCGCGGTCTACTCGGCCAACGACGGCATGGCCGGCGGCATCATCACGTCCCTGGAGAACGCCGGCATCAAGGGCATCCCGGTGGGTGGCCAGGACGCCGAGGTCGCGGGCATCCAGCGGATCATCGCCGGCACCCAGACCTTCACGATCTACAAGTCCCCGCTGCAGCTGGCCCCCGAGGCCGCCAAGTTCGCGGTGAACCTGCTCCAGGGCAAGGACGTCGGCGCCCAGGGCACCACCGACGGCGTGCCGTCGACGCTCTTCGCCCCGGTCGTGGTCGACAAGGCCAACATCCAGTCCACGGTGGTCCAGGACGGCATCTACAAGGCCGCCGACCTCTGCACGGCGGACCTCGCCGCCAAGTGCACCGAGCTGGGCATCAAGTAACCCCTGCCCCACCCCGCCGCCGGGCCGCCCACAGAGGCCCGGCGCACGGATCCCGGACGGAGCGCCCCGGCGCCCCGCAGCCGCCTCCCACGGGAGTGAGCCGCCACCGGCCGCGTACAGAGGGTGAACACCCCCTCGTACCGCCGGGAGGCGCACGGCGCCCGGATCCGTACCCCCAGCCCGTCCGGCCCCCGGCCGACCCAGACCCCGCTGTCGGTCCGGGGGCCGGACGAGCCCAGCCCCCCTCGAACTTTGGCGCTGCACCGGCGGCGCGACATGCCGCCGCCCGCGGGCGGCGAAGGAGTTGGTTCACGTGTCCCAGACGCCCGTGCTGGCGTTGCGCGGGATCTTCAAGCGATTCGGAGCGGTCCAGGTCCTCTCCGGTGTCGATCTCGAAGTCCACGCAGGAGAGGTCGTCGCGCTCGTCGGCGACAACGGAGCGGGAAAGTCCACGCTGGTCAAGACGATCGCCGGCGTGCACCCCATCGACGAGGGCGTCATCGAGTGGGAGGGCGAGCAGGTCGACATCCAGCGCCCGCACGACTCCCAGAACCTCGGTGTCGCGACCGTCTACCAGGACCTCGCGCTCTGCGACAACCTCGACGTCGTCGCCAACCTGTTCCTCGGCCGCGAGATCAAGAAGGGCGGCGTCCTCGACGAGGTCGCCATGGAGAAGCGGGCCAAGGACCTGCTCTCCACGCTCTCCATCCGCATCCCCAGCGTCCGCATCCCCGTCGCCGCCCTCTCCGGCGGACAGCGCCAGGTCGTCGCCATCGCGCGCGCCCTGGTCGGCGACCCGAAGATCGTGATCCTGGACGAGCCGACCGCCGCCCTCGGCGTCGAGCAGACCGCCCAGGTCCTCGACCTCGTCGAGCGGCTCCGCGAGCAGGGCCTCGGCGTCATCCTCATCAGCCACAACATGGCCGACGTGAAGGCCGTCGCCGACACGGTGGCGGTGCTGCGCCTGGGCCGCAACAACGGCACCTTCCCGGTGGCCACCACCACGCACGAAGAGATCATCGCCGCGATCACCGGTGCCACGGACAACGCCGTGACCCGACGCCAGGCCCGCAACGCGGAGGTAGCGAAGTGAGCAAGACCCCTCCCACCGCGAGCGACCAGGCCGCCGTGCCGGACCCCCGCACCCCGGAGACCGAGGCCGCCCCGACCGAGGCCCCGGCCCCGGCCGCGGTCCCGGCCGTCGACCCCCGCCTCCTCGTCCGCGAGCAGGGCTTCAAGGGCTACGTCGACGAGTTCAAGCGCAAGATCCGCTCCGGCGAGATCGGCTCGCTGCCGGTCGTCATCGGCCTGATCGTCATCGGCATCGTCTTCCAGGCGCTCACCGGCAACTTCATCACCTCGTACAACCTCGACCAGATCACGCTGTACGCGGTCGGCCCCGGCATCATGGCCGTCGGCATCGTCTTCGTCCTGCTGCTCGGCGAGATCGACCTCGCCGTCGGCTCCGTGGCGGGTCTGGCCGGTTCGGTCTGGGGCGTCCTCGGCACCGACATGCCGGACGGCCTCGCGATCATCCTGGGCATCCTCTCCGGCACCCTCCTGGGCGCCTTCCACGGCCTGGTCTTCGCCAAGATCGGCGTGCCCGCGTTCGTCGTGACCCTGGCCGGCTTCCTCGGCTGGGCCGGTCTGCAGACCTGGGTGATGGGCGACAAGTCGACCATCCCGACGCCGATCGGCAGCTTCGTCGGCGACCTCACGAAGTACTACTTCTCCGACGTCGCCGCCGCCTACGGCCTCGCCGTGGCCGTCGTCGCCGCCTTCTACCTCGCCCAGCTGCGCGACTCCGGCCGCCGCAAGAACGCCGGGCTGCCGCACCGCCCGCAGAGCGAGATCATCCTGCGCACCGCCGTCCTGGCGGTCCTGGTCCTCGTCGCCGCCTACGGCTTCAACCAGGAGCAGGGACTCCCGCTCTCCCTGGTGATCTTCCTGGTGATCCTGCTCGTCACCGACTTCGTCCTCCGCCGCACCACCTACGGCCGCCAGGTCTTCGCGGTCGGCGGCGGCATCGAGGCCGCCCGCCGCGCCGGCATCAACGTGTCGTGGATCCGGATCTCCGTCTTCATGATCTCCGGCACCATGGGCGCCATCGGCGGTCTGTTCCTCGCCTCCGCGACGGGCGGCGCCGACCGCTCCCTCGGCGGCGGAAACCAGCTGATGATGTGCATCGCCGCCGCGGTCATCGGCGGTACGTCCCTGTTCGGCGGACGCGGCAAGGTCTGGTCGGCACTCCTGGGCATCCTGGTCATCCAGTCGATCGTCCAGGGCCTGAACCAGATGAACCTCTCCTCCAACGCGATCCAGTACATGATCACCGGAGCGGTCCTGCTCATCGCCGTCATCATCGACTCGGTCTCCCGCAAGACGCAGAAGACGGCGGGCCGCGCCTAGCGCGTAACGCTCGCCACACCGCCCGGCGCCGTGAAACCGGCGCCGGGCTCTGCTGCGTCCGGAGCAGTGCACCGGACCGTACGGAGCCGTACAGATCAGCGGCGTGTCGGCCGTGAGGGTGACGCCTGACCCCCCGGCCCGATGCCCACGATCCAAGACGGAACATTAGACTCGACAAATCGGCAAGCTCGACCAGCTCAAAGCAAGGAGGCACGGGTGGCTCTGCTGACCCGTATCAGGGGACCGCGAGATCTGGACCGGCTCTCCCCGGAACAGCTGGACCAGCTGGCCGACGAGATCAGGACGTTCCTCGTGGACGCCGTCTCCAAGACCGGCGGGCACCTGGGGCCCAACCTCGGTGTGGTCGAGCTGACCATCGCCCTGCACCGGGTGTTCGACTCCCCGAAGGACCGGGTCCTCTGGGACACCGGCCACCAGAGCTACGTCCACAAGCTCCTCACCGGGCGCCAGGACTTCTCGAAGCTCAAGATGAAGGGCGGCCTCTCCGGCTACCCCTCGCAGGCGGAGTCCGACCACGACGTGATCGAGAACTCGCACGCCTCGACGGTCCTCGGCTGGGCCGACGGCCTCGCCAAGGCGAACGAGGTCCTGAAGAAGGACGACCACGTCGTCGCCGTCATCGGCGACGGCGCGCTCACCGGCGGCATGGCCTGGGAGGCGCTGAACAACATCGCCGCGGCCAAGGACCGGCCGCTCGTCATCGTGGTCAACGACAACGAGCGCTCCTACGCGCCGACCATCGGCGGCCTCGCCAACCACCTGGCGACCCTGCGCACCACCGACGGCTACGAGCGCTTCCTCGCCCGCGGCAAGGACATCCTGGAGCGCACCCCCGTCGTCGGGAAGCCGCTCTACGAGACCCTGCACGGCGCCAAGAAGGGCCTGAAGGACTTCATCGCCCCGCAGGGCATGTTCGAGGACCTCGGCCTCAAGTACGTCGGCCCCATCGACGGCCACGACATCGAGGCCCTGGAGTCGGCGCTGACCCGCGCCAAGCGCTTCGGCGGCCCGGTCATCGTCCACTGCCTCACCGAGAAGGGCCGCGGCTACCAGCCCGCCCTCCAGGACGAGGCCGACCGCTTCCACGCCGTCGGCAAGATCCACCCCGACACCGGCCTGCCCATCGCCTCCTCCGGCGCCGACTGGACCTCGGTCTTCGGCGAGGAGATGGTGAAGCTCGGCGAGGAGCGCGCGGACATCGTCGCCATCACGGCGGCCATGCTCCAGCCCGTCGGCCTCGACAAGTTCGCCAAGGCGTTCCCCGACCGCGTCTTCGACGTCGGCATCGCCGAGCAGCACGCCGCGGTCTCCGCCGCCGGCCTCGCCACCGGCGGACTCCACCCGGTCTTCGCCGTCTACGCGACCTTCCTCAACCGCGCCTTCGACCAGGTCCTGATGGACGTGGCCCTGCACCAGTGCGGCGTCACCTTCGTCCTGGACCGCGCCGGCGTCACCGGCACCGACGGCGCCTCCCACAACGGCATGTGGGACATGTCGATCCTCCAGGTCGTGCCCGGCCTGCGGCTCGCCGCCCCGCGCGACGCCGACCAGGTCCGCGCCCAGCTGCGCGAGGCCGTCGAGGTCACCGACGCGCCCACCGTGGTCCGCTTCTCCAAGGGCGCGGTCGGCCCGGCCGTCCCCGCGCTGCGGCGCGTCGGCGGCATGGACGTGCTCCGCGAGCCCGGCAGCGACACCCCGGACGTCCTCCTGGTCTCCGTCGGCGCGCTCGCCCCGATGTGCCTGGAGATCGCCGATCTCCTCGACAACCACGGCATCTCCACCACCGTGGTCGACCCCCGCTGGGTCAAGCCCGTCGACGAGGCCCTCGCGCCGCTCGCCGAGCGCCACCGGGTCGTCGTCACCGTCGAGGACAACAGCCGCGTCGGCGGGGTCGGCTCGGCCGTCTCGCAGGCCCTGCGCGACGCCGGCGTCGACGTGCCGCTGCGTGACTTCGGCATCCCGCCGCGGTTCCTCGACCACGCCTCGCGCGGCGAGGTGATGGCGGAGATCGGGCTGACGGCGCCGGACATCGCGCGCCAGGTCACCGGTCTGGTCTCGCGGCTCGACGGCCGTTTCGACCACAGCGCGCAGGCCGTGGAGCCCGCCCGCGACTGACCCCGCCCCGCGGCGCCGGTCACCGTGCGTGACCTTTGGGCCGGTCGGCTCACCCTCCCGGGTGCCGACCGGCCTTTTCGCGTGCATTCTGACTCTGTGCGGGCAGGCGTATCACAGCCACCCGCCCGCGGTGGCCCAGAGCGACCGAGGTCCAGGCACGGCGCGGAGGTACCAGTGTGAGTACGGATCAGCAGCCACGGGCGAAATCCGGCATGTTCCGGACCAAGACGGTCGAGCAGTCGATCCGCGACACGGAGGAACCGGAGCACGCGCTCCGGAAGTCCCTGTCCGCCTGGGATCTGACGGTCTTCGGCGTCGGCGTCATCATCGGCACCGGCATCTTCGTCCTCACCGGCAAGGTGGCCAAGGAGAACGCGGGGCCGGCCACGGCCCTCGCCTTCGTCGCGGCGGGCATCGTCTGCGCCCTCGCCGCCCTCTGCTACGCCGAGTTCGCCTCCACCGTCCCGGTGGCGGGATCGGCGTACACCTTCGCGTACGCCTCCATCGGCGAACTCCCCGCCTGGATCATCGGCTGGGACCTCGTCCTGGAGTTCGCGCTCGGCACGGCGGTGGTCGCCGTCGGCTGGTCGGGCTACGTGCGCTCGCTGATGGACAACATCGGCTGGCACCTACCCGCCTCGCTGGAAGGGCCGGACGTCGCGGGGGGCACCTTCGACATCCTGGCCTTCCTGCTCGTCCTCGTGCTGACGGTGGTCCTCGTCCTCGGCATGAAGCTCTCCGCCCGGATCACCGCGGTCGTCGTGGCGATCAAGGTCACCGTGGTCATGATCGTGATCATCGCCGGCCTGTTCTTCATCGTCGGCGACAACTACAAGCCGTTCATCCCGCCGGCCGTCACCCCCGAGGGCGGCGGCTCCAGCTGGGACTCCCCGATGGTCCAGCTGATCTTCGGCTACGAGCCCACGAACTTCGGCGTCATGGGCATCTTCACCGCCGCCTCCGTGGTCTTCTTCGCCTTCATCGGCTTCGACGTGGTGGCCACCGCCGCCGAGGAGACCAAGCTGCCGCAGCGGGACATGCCCCGGGGCATCCTCGGCTCGCTCCTCATCTGCACGGTGCTGTACGTGGCGGTGGCGCTCGTCGTGACCGGCATGCAGCACTACACCGAGCTCTCCGTGAGCGCCCCGCTCGCCGACGCCTTCAAGGCGGCGGGCCATCCCTTCTACGCGGGCGTGATCAGCTTCGGCGCCGCCGTCGGCCTCACCACGGTCTGTCTCATCCTGCTCCTGGGCCAGACCCGCGTCTTCTTCGCCATGAGCCGCGACGGGCTGCTGCCCCGCTTCTTCTCGGTCACGCACCCGCGCTTCAAGACCCCGTACCGCCCGACCATCCTGCTCGGCGTGATCATCGCGATCGTCGCGGGCTTCACCAGCATCAACGAGCTGGCGACCCTGGTGAACATCGGCACCCTCTTCGCCTTCGTCGTCGTCGCGGTCGGCGTCATCGTGCTCCGCCGCACCCGTCCCGACCTGCCCCGCGCCTTCCGCACCCCCTGGGTGCCGGCGCTGCCGATCATCTCGATCGCCGCCTCGGTCTGGCTGATGCTCAACCTGCCGGGGGAGACCTGGTTCCGGTTCGCCGTGTGGATGATGATCGGCTTCGTCGTGTACTTCCTGTACGGCCGCCGTCACAGCCGGTTGGGCCGGGAGGGAGCGGGAGCCCGGTACTGACGGGCGGCCGGAACCGGAGGGGCGGGCGCGGGTCGGAGCGCCGGAACGGGCGACTACAGTCGGCTCGTACCCGACCCGTAACCCGATGACCGGAGTGCTGGACCCCTCATGGCGAATCGATCCGAGGCCCCCACCGCCCACCCCCACGGTGCCCCCGCCACCCCGCAGTTGCGGGGAGCCTGGCTGGCCCGTGGGAAGGAGGGCAGATTCAGCGTCTACCTGCCCCGCAACGGCGAAGTGGTGCGCTGGACCGAAGGCGTCGACGGCCGCTGGAGCGAGCCCTTCCCGCTCGGCGGCGGCGGTCTGACGCCGGGCCTCTCCGCGGGCCAGGGGGCCGACGGGTACGTCCACCTCGTCGGGATGCGCCCGGTGGCCGGCAAGCCCGAGCACGTCGAACTGGTGCACACCACGCAGTACCAGACGGGCCGTCCGGCCCTGGAGTGGAAGTCCATCACCCACCCCAACGGCGCCTCGTACCACTGGACCGGCAACCCCAGCGTCACCGTGGACGGCATCGGCCGCGCCTACGTCTTCTCGCGCAACGGCGGCGGCGGCATCAGCGTGCGGGCCCAGAAGGACGCGGGCGGCTGGCACCCCTGGTGGGACCTGGTCGGCTCCAGGACCGACCCGTCGCCGGTCGCCCTCACCAACGGTTCGGGCTTCGTCGAGCTCTACACCTCGCACGCCACGGGGCTGCTGCGCTACGTCCAGCGCGAGTCCGGCGGCAAGCCGATCCGCGAGGAGATCCTGCCCGCCTCCGTCACCATGGGCACCCTGGCGGGCGTGACCGGTCCCTCCGGCCACTGCACCCTCTTCTACGTCGACCAGGACGGCCGGGTGTGCGCCTGGTCGCCCGAGCGGTCCCTGAAGCCGACGTACCTCGCCGACGCCCTCGGCACCGGCCCGCTCACCGCCACCCGCTGCCTCGTCGACGGCCTGGACTGCACCGTGCTGGCCCAGCAGAACGAGGACGGCCGGCTGGCGTTCGCCGCCTACCCGACCGAGCAGGAGGACGCCGGCGCCCGCTGGTTCGAGACCGGTCAGCCGCACGGCCCGCTGGTCACCACGCTCACCCGCGCCGCCGACGAGAGCCTCGTCGCGGTCGCCCTCGTCGACGAGACCTCGCTGATCACCACGCGCCAGCGGCCCGGGGCGGACGGCCTCGCCGTGGAGAACTGGCGCCCCCTGTTCTGACCGCGCCCACGCGAACGGCCCCGGCACCTTCCGAAGGTGCCGGGGCCGTTCGCGTGCCCGACGGGCGGGCGTACCGGGTGTTACGCCGGGACGCTCGCCACGCCCTGGGCGAGGAAGGTCTTGCCGTTGACGCGCTCGGAGACGCCCTCACGGTCCAGGTACGGCGTGATGCCGCCCAGGTGGAAGGGCCAGCCCGCGCCGGTGATCAGGCAGAGGTCGATGTCCTGCGCCTCGGCGACGACACCCTCCTCCAGCATCAGGCCGATCTCCTGCGCGACCGCGTCCAGGACACGGTCGCGGACCTGCTCCTCGGTCAGGACGGAGTCGCCCTGGACGAGGAGGGCGGCGACCTCCGGGTCGAGCTCCGGCTTGAAGCCGTTCTCGGCGTTGTAGACGTAGAAGCCGCGCTTGCCGGCCTCGACGACGCGCTTGAGGTTCGGCGAGACGGTGAAGCGGTCCGGGAAGGAACGGTTCAGGGTCTCGGAGACGTGCAGACCGATGGCCGGGCCCACGAGCTCCAGGAGCACCAGCGGGGACATCGGCAGACCGAGCGGCTCGATGGCCTTCTCGGCCGTCTCGACCGGGGTGCCCTCGTCGATGACGTTCTGGATCTCGCCCATGAAGCGGGTCAGGATGCGGTTCACGACGAACGCCGGGGCGTCCTTGGTGAGGACCGCGGTCTTCTTCAGCTTCTTGGCGACACCGAACGCGGTGGCCAGCGAGGCGTCGTCCGTCTTCTCGCCGCGGACGATCTCCAGCAGCGGGAGGATCGCGACCGGGTTGAAGAAGTGGAAGCCGACCACGCGCTCCGGGTTCCGGAGCTTGGAGGCCATCTCCGACACCGACAGCGAGGAGGTGTTGGTGGCGAGGATCGCGTGCGCCGGGGCGACCGCCTCGACCTCCGCGAACACCTTCTGCTTGACCGACATCTCCTCGAACACGGCCTCGATGATGAAGTCCGCGTCCGCGAAGCCCTCGGCCTTGTCCAGGACACCGGAGACCAGGCCCTTGAGGCGGTTGGCCTTGTCCTGGTTGATGCGGCCCTTGCCGAGCAGCTTCTCGATCTCGGCGTGGACGTAGCCCACGCCCTTGTCGACGCGCTCCTGGTCGATGTCGGTCAGGACGACCGGCACCTCGAGGCGGCGCAGGAAGAGCAGGGCGAGCTGGGAGGCCATCAGACCGGCGCCGACGACACCGACCTTGGTGACCGGGCGGGCCAGCGACTTGTCCGGGGCACCGGCGGGGCGCTTGCCGCGCTTCTGCACCAGGTTGAAGGCGTAGATGCCGGAGCGGAGCTCGCCGCCCATGATCAGGTCCGCGAGGGCCTGGTCCTCGGCGTCGAAGCCCTTCTGCAGGTCCCCGTCCTTCGCGGCCTCGATGATGTCGAGGGCGCGGTAGGCGGCCGGGGCGGCGCCGTGCACCTTGGAGTCGGCGACGAGACGGCCCTTGGCGACGGCCTGGTCCCAGCCCTCGCCGCGGTCGATCTCGGGGCGCTCGACGGTCACGGAGCCGTTCAGGACGGAGGCCGTCCAGATCAGCGACTGCTCCAGGAAGTCCGCGCCCTCGAACAGCGCGTCGGCGATGCCGAGCTCGAAGACCTGCTTGCCCTTGAGCTGACGGTTCTGGTTCAGCGAGTTCTCGATGATGACCGAGACGGCCTTCTCCGCGCCGATCAGGTTCGGCAGGATGGCGCAGCCACCCCAGCCGGGCACCAGGCCGAGGAAGACCTCGGGCAGCGAGAAGGCCGGCAGGGCCTTCGACACGGTGCGGTAGGTGCAGTGCAGACCGACCTCGACGCCGCCGCCCATGGCCGCGCCGTTGTAGTACGCGAAGGTCGGGACGGCGAGCGCGGACAGGCGCTTGAAGACGTCGTGGCCGCCCTTGCCGATGGCGAGCGCCTCGTCGTGCTTGCGCAGCAGCTCGACGCCCTTGAGGTCGGCGCCGACGGCGAAGATGAACGGCTTGCCGGTGATGCCGACGCCGGTGATCTCACCGTTGGCGGCCTCGGCCTCGACCTGGTCGATCGCCGCGTTCAGGTTGGCCAGCGACTGCGGGCCGAAGGTGGTCGGCTTGGTGTGGTCGAAGCCGTTGTCCAGCGTGATGAGGGCGAACCGGCCCGCACCCGCGGGCAGCTCGAAGTGCCGTACGTGGGCGCTCGTGACGACCTCGTCGGGGAAGAGCTCCGCGGCGCCCTTCAGAAGCTCGGCGGTGGTGCTCACTTGCCCTCCCAGTGGGGGTTTTCCCAGATGACCGTGGCGCCCATGCCGAAGCCGACGCACATCGTGTTGAGGCCGTAGCGGACCTGCGGGTTCTCCTCGAACTGGCGGGCCAGCTGCGTCATGAGCCGGACGCCGGAGGAGGCCAGCGGGTGACCGTAGGCGATGGCGCCGCCGTACTGGTTCACGCGGGCGTCGTCGTCGGCGATGCCGTAGTGCTCCAGGAAGGCGAGGACCTGGACCGCGAAGGCCTCGTTGACCTCGAAGAGGCCGATGTCCTCGATGGAGAGGCCGGCCTGGGCGAAGGCCTTCTCGGTGGCCGGGATCGGGCCGTAGCCCATGACCTCGGGCTCGACGCCGGCGAAGGCGTAGGAGACGAGGCGCATCTTGACCGGGAGGTCGTTCTCGCGGGCGAAGTCCTCGGAGGCGATGATCGAGGCGGTGGCGCCGTCGTTCAGGCCGGCCGCGTTGCCCGCGGTGACGTTGCCGTGGACGCGGAACGGCGTCTTCAGGTTCGCCAGCGACTCCAGGGTCGTGCCCGGGCGCATCGGCTCGTCGGCCGTGACCAGGCCCCAGCCGGTCTCACCGGTGGAGGCGTCGGTGCGGCGCACCGAGATCGGCACCAGGTCCTGCTGGATCTTGCCGTCGGCGTACGCCTTGGCGGCCTTCTCCTGCGAGCGCACGGCGTACTCGTCGGCGCGCTGCTTGGTGATGCTCGGGTAGCGGTCGTGCAGGTTCTCGGCGGTCATGCCCATGAAGAGGGCGGACTCGTCGACGAGCTTCTCCGACACGAAGCGCGGGTTCGGGTCGACGCCCTCGCCCATGGGGTGGCGGCCCATGTGCTCGACACCACCGGCGATGACGGCGTCGTACGCGCCGAAGGCGATCGAACCGGCGACGCTGGTGACGGCCGTGAGGGCGCCGGCGCACATGCGGTCGATGGAGTAGCCCGGCACCGACTGCGGCAGCCCGGCGAGGATGCCCGCCGTGCGGCCGAGGGTCAGACCCTGGTCGCCGATCTGCGTGGTCGCGGCGATGGCGACCTCGTCGATGCGCGCGGGGTCGAGGCCCGGGTTGCGGCGCAGCAGCTCCCGGATGGCCTTGACGACGAGGTCGTCGGCGCGGGTCTCGTGGTAGATGCCCTTCGGGCCCGCCTTGCCGAACGGGGTGCGGACGCCGTCGACGAAGACGACGTCCCTGACGGTACGAGGCACGATGGCTCTCCTCCAGGGTGCGGGATGGCACTGCTGCGGCACACGCCTAAGCGTGCGCTTGCTCCTCCCATGCTACTTGTGGGTAACCAGGCTGCCCAGCCCTTGGGCCCCAAGCGGCGAAGGTCACATCCCGAGCATCCCACCGACCCGCCCCCGCGCCCCCGTGCGCGCCCGTCCGTCCGGATGCTTCGCCGGCCGCGGCCGGGGTACGACGGAGCCCCTGGCGGTGGGTACCTGCCAGGGGCTTTCCGGGTGGGGTCAGGCCGTCGCCGAGAGGGCCTGCACGAGGAGAGGGGTGACGAGGCCGACCTGCCAGGGGCGGGCGCCGTGGGAGGCGAGGGCGGCGGAGACGGTGTCCGGGGTGGCGGGGGCCGGGGGTTCCCAGCAGACGCGGCGGACGGTGTCGGGGGTGATGAGGTTCTCCTGCGGGAGGTTGAGCTCCTCGGCGAGGGCGGAGACCGCGGTGCGGGCCGCCGCGAGGCGGGCGGCGGCGGCCGGGTCCTTGTCGGCCCAGGCGCGCGGCGGCGGAGGTCCGGCGACCTGCTGGCCGGGCTGGGGCAGCTCGCTCTCCGGCAGCGCGCGGGCGCGGTCGACGGCGGCCTGCCACTGCTCCAGCTGGCGCCGGCCCATGCGGTTGCCGAATCCGGGCAGGGCGGTGAGGGCGGCCACGTTCACCGGCACCGAGAGCGCCGCCTCGACGATGGCCGCGTCGCTGAGGACCTTGCCGGGGGAGACGTCCCGGCGCTGGGCGACCCTGTCGCGGGCCGTCCACAGTTCCCGTACGACCGCCATCTGGCGGCGGCGGCGCACCTTGTGCATGCCGGAGGTGCGGCGCCAGGGGTCCTTGCGCGGCGGGGCGGGCGGGGCGGAGGCGATGGCGTCGAACTCCTGCAGCGCCCACTCCAGCTTGCCCTGCCGGTCGAGCTCCTTCTCCAGCGCGTCGCGCAGGTCGACGAGGAGTTCGACGTCGAGGGCCGCGTACCGCAGCCACGGTTCGGGCAGCGGGCGGGTGGACCAGTCCACCGCGGAGTGGCCCTTCTCCAGGGCGTAGCCGAGGACGGACTCGACCATCGCGCCGAGGCCGACCCGCGGGAAGCCCGCGAGCCGCCCGGCCAGCTCGGTGTCGAAGAGCGAGGAGGGGAGCATGCCTATGTCCCGCAGGCACGGGAGGTCCTGGGTGGCGGCGTGCAGGATCCACTCGGTGCCGGAGAGCGCCTCGCCGAGACCGGAGAGGTCGGGGCAGCCGACGGGGTCGATGAGCGCGGTGCCCGCGCCCTCGCGGCGGAGCTGGACGAGGTAGGCGCGCTGGCCGTAGCGGTAGCCGGAGGCGCGCTCGGCGTCCACCGCGACGGGGCCGGTTCCGGCCGCGAAGGCGGCGATCACCTCGGCGAGGGCCTCGTCCGTCTCGACGACGGGCGGAATCCCCTCGCGGGGCTCCAGCAAGGGGATCGGAAGCCCGTTCGCAGGGACATCGTCGTCCGGGGGGCCGCCCCCGGTGGTGCGCAGTGCTGTGTCTGCTGCGGTCTCTTGGGCGTCGGTCACCTGTCAAGGGTATCGGTGAACGGCAAGCGCCTGTCGACGGAACGTTCCGTCGACAGGCGCCGGCTTCTCGTCGACCACCCTCAGTGGATGATCCCCGTCCGCAGGGCCACCGCGACCATGCCGGCGCGGTCGCCGGTGCCCAGCTTGCGGGCGATGCGGGCGAGGTGGCTCTTCACGGTGAGGGCGGAGAGGCCCATGGAGACGCCGATGGCCTTGTTGGACTGGCCCTCGGCCACCAGCCGGAGCACCTCGACCTCACGGCCGGAGAGCTCGCGGTAGCCGCCCGGGTGGCTCGGGGCACCCGGGGGGCGGCGGTGGCCCATACGGGCGGCGGCGGAGCCGATGGGGGCGGCTCCGGGCCGGGTCGGGTGGCCGATGTTGGTCCGGGTGCCGGTGACGACGTAGCCCTTCACGCCGCCGGCGAGGGCGTTGCGCACGGCACCGATGTCGTCGGCGGCCGAGAGGGCCAGGCCGTTGGGCCAGCCCGCGGCCCGGGTCTCGGACAGCAGGGTCAGGCCGCTGCCGTCGGGCAGATGGACGTCGGCCACGCAGATGTCGCGTGGGTTGCCGACGCGGGGACGCGCCTCCGCGATGGACGAAGCCTCGATCACGTCACGTACTCCGAGGGCCCACAGGTGGCGGGTCACGGTGGAGCGGACGCGCGGGTCGGCCACGACGACCATGGCCGTCGGCTTGTTCGGGCGGTAGGCGACCAGGCTTGCGGGCTGCTCGAGGAGAACGGACACCAGGCCTCCTGGGGGGAAGGGTGCGGGACGGAGCCGGCTCGGGGAAGAAGCCGGGGGCGAACCCGTGCAGTGAAGGGGTCACTGAATCCTTCGGCAGGACGGCCGCCCGCCTTTAGGGAAAGATCACGATTTGGTGAGTAACAATTAGGGCAATTCGGACGAGTGATCGATCATCCTACGAGCGGCTGCCGCCGCTTCACCCGCACGAGGGAGCGTCAGGACACCTCTGCGGACCGCTTCGGGTCGCCGCGGCAGACGGGTTCGGTGTCTGCCGCGCGCGCTCCGGCGCGCTCCTCAGGGCTGCTGGGGGCCGCGCCGCTGGGGGAGGGAGACGACCCCCGCGCCGGTCACCGTGCTCGAGCCCGGATCCGCCGGCGCCGGCGGCAGCCCCGCGATCTGGCAGAGCAGGTCGCACCAGGCCGCCAGGTGCGCCGCCGTGTCCGGCACCCCGGCGAGCCCCTCGCGGGGGGTCCAGGACGCCCGGATCTCGATCTGGGTCGCCGGTCTGCGGTCGGCGAGCCCGCCGAAGTAGTGCGAGCCCGCCATCGTCACGGTCCCGCTCGCCTCCCCGTACCCGAGCCCCCGCGCCTCCAGCGCCCCGGTCAGCCAGGACCAGCACACCTCCGGCAGCAGCGGGTCGGCCGCCATCTCCGGCTCCAGCTCCGCCCGGACCAGCGTCACCAGGCGGAACGTTCCCTTCCAGGCTTCGTGGCCGTCCGGGTCGTGCAGCAGGACGAGCCGTCCGTCCGCCAGGTCCTCCTCGCCGTCCACGACCGCCGCCTCCACCGCGTACGCGTGGGGCGCCAGGCGCTGCGGCGGCCTGGTCGGGTCGATCTCGATCTCGGACCTCAGCCGCGCCGAGCGCAAGGCCTCCACCGCCCGCCGGAACGCGGGTGGCACCGGGTTCGACTCCGTACTGTCCGCCGTTTCGTCCGTCCCTCGATCGCCGTCGGAATGATCGGAAAAATGTCCCTGAGCCGCAGCCATGCGGGGAAGAGTAGGCGGAACGGGGCCTCCGCGCAGGGAGGGACACCCGGCCCGGACGAGCGGCTTCCCGCCACATGCGAAGATTCTGGGCGTGAGTGCCATTGACCGCCCGCAGGGCCAGCAGACGAAGCAGCAGTCGCGGACGCACGACTCCGCGTTCCTCAAGGCATGCCGGCGCGAGCCCGTGCCGCACACCCCCGTCTGGTTCATGCGACAGGCCGGGCGCTCCCTCCCCGAGTACCTGAAGGTCCGCGAGGGCATCCCGATGCTCGAGTCGTGCATGCGGCCCGAGCTGGTCACCGAGATCACGCTGCAGCCGGTGCGCCGCCACAAGGTCGACGCCGCCATCTACTTCAGCGACATCGTGGTCCCCCTCAAGGCCATCGGGATCGACCTCGACATCAAGCCCGGCGTCGGCCCGGTCGTCGCCGACCCGATCCGCACCCGCGCCGACCTGGCCCGGCTCCGCGACCTCACGCCCGAGGACGTCCACTACGTCACCGAGGCCATCGGGATGCTCACCGGCGAGCTGGGCGACACCCCGCTCATCGGTTTCGCCGGCGCGCCGTTCACCCTCGCGAGCTACCTCGTCGAGGGCGGTCCGTCGCGCAGCCACGAGCACACCAAGGCGCTCATGTACGGCGACCCGCAGCTCTGGGCCGACCTGCTCGACCGCCTCGCCGAGATCACCTCGGCCTTCCTCAAGGTCCAGATCGAGGCCGGCGCCTCCGCGGTCCAGCTCTTCGACTCCTGGGTCGGCGCCCTCGCCCCGGCCGACTACCGCCGCTCGGTGATGCCGGCCTCCGTCAAGGTCTTCGACGCGGTCGCCGGGTACGGCGTCCCGCGCATCCACTTCGGCGTCGGCACGGGCGAGCTCCTCGGCCTCATGGGCGAGGCCGGCGCGGACGTCGTCGGCGTCGACTGGCGCGTCCCGCTCGACGAGGCCGCCCGCCGCGTCGGCCCCGGCAAGGCGCTCCAGGGCAACCTGGACCCGGCCGTGCTCTTCGCCTCCCGCGAGGTCGTCGAGGCCAAGACGGACGAGGTCCTCGCCGCCGCGAAGGGCCTGGAGGGCCACGTCTTCAACCTGGGCCACGGCGTCATGCCGGCCATGGACCCGGACGCCCTGAGCCGTCTCGTCGAGTACGTCCACACGCGGACGGCCGTCTGACCGGCACGCGCACGGACACGGCGACGGCCGCCGGGGAGCCCCCCGGCGGCCGTCGCCGTACCGCGGCCGTCACCCCGCCCTGACCGCCGCCGTCGCCTTGCGGGCCGCGACCAGGACCGGGTCCCACACCGGCGAGAACGGCGGCGCGTACCCCAGGTCCAGCGCGGTCATCGCCTCCACCGTCAGGCCGGCCGTCAGCGCCACGGCCGCGATGTCGACCCGCTTCGCCGCGCCCTCGCGGCCCACGATCTGCACGCCGAGCAGCCGCCCCGTGCGCCGCTCGGCCAGCATCTTCACCGTCATCGGCGCCGCGCCCGGGTAGTACCCCGCGCGGCTCGTCGACTCGACCGTCACCGTCACGTACCGCAGTCCCACCTCACGGGCGTCCTTCTCCCGCAGGCCGGTCCGGGCGATCTCCAGGTCGCACACCTTCGACACCGCCGTCCCCACCACTCCGGGGAAGGTGGCGTAGTCGCCGCCGACGTTCGCCCCGATGACCTGGCCGTGCTTGTTCGCGTGCGTCCCCAGCGGCACGTACCGCTCCCGGCCCGAGACCAGGTCCAGGACCTCCACGCAGTCACCCCCCGCCCAGATGTTCCCGTGGCCGCGCACCCGCATCGCCAGATCGGTGAGCAGTCCGCCGGACGTGCCGAGCGGCAGCCCCGCCGCCCGCGCCAGGGAGGTCTCGGGCGCCACGCCCATCCCCAGGACCACCACGTCCGCCGGGTACTCGGCCGTGTCCGTGGCCACCGCCCGCACCCGGCCGTCCTCGCCGGTGAGGATCTTCGTCACCTCCGCCGACGCGACGGTCCTGATCCCGAGCCCGTCCATCGCCCGGTGCACCAGCCGGCCCATGTCCGGGTCGAGCGTCGCCATCGGCTGCTCGCCCCGCGTCAGGACGGTGACCTCGTAGCCGCGGGCGAGGAGCGCCTCGGCCATCTCGACCCCGATGTACCCCGCGCCGACCACGACCGCGCGCCGCCCCCGGGTCCGCTCCAGCGAGTCGAGCAGCGCCCGACCGTCGTCGAGGTTCTGCACGCCGTGCACCCCGAGCGCGTCGATCCCCGGCATCGGCGGCCGCAGCGGACGGGCGCCGGTCGCGATCACCAGCTTGTCGAAGCCCGTCCACGACTCCGTACCCGCCTCCAGGTCACGGGCGAGGACCCGCTGCCCCGGCACGTCGACCGCCGTCACCTCGGTCCGCATCCGCAGGTCGATGGCGCGGGCCCGGTGCTCCTCGGGGGAGCGGGCGATCAGCTCCCCGGGCCCCGCGACGTCGCCGCCGACCCAGTACGGGATGCCGCAGGCCGAATACGAGGAGAAGTGACCGCGCTCGAACGCGACGATCTCCAACTCCCCGGGCGCCTTGAGCCTGCGGGCCTGGGGGGGGGGGGGGGGGGGGGGGGGGGGGGGGGGGGGGGGGGGGGGGGGGGGGGGGGGGGGGGGGGGGGGGGGGGGGGGGGGGGGGGGGGGGGG
>NZ_JBVJMN010000080.1:0-32534 GCF_055584185.1 Streptomyces sp. NPDC104202
TTGGCACGCTGTTGAGTTCTCAAGGTGCGGACGCTTCCTTCGTTCCTGTTTCCAGGCCCTCCGGGCGCTTCCTTCGTTTCCGACTCTATCAGATCCTTTCGGCGTCTGATTCCCAGTCAGCGGGATTTGTCTTTGCGGCTGTTGGGCCGTTCCGACGAGTGAGACTTTAGCGGATTTCCTGCCTCCGACGCTAATCGGGCGGCTGCGCTCAGTCCTTCGAACGCGGATTCCTCATTTCGCAAAAACGCACGGAAAGCGAGACGACACGGCAAAGCGTCGTCAGCTTCAGAGGATCTTGCGGAATGGCTGTCCGGGGCCGACCGGAGTCGGTGCTCACGTCGGACAACTCGGAGAACACTACGGATCGGGTAATCCCGTGTCAACCCCGGGCCTGGGGCGTAGCCTCTCCGTATGAGTACGCATGCGCACACCACCCAGTGGTGGGCCGCCTGACCGGCGGCCCGCACCGACGCATGTGACAAGCGGCCGCCGTCCCGGCGGCCGTTCGCGTATCCCCCTCCGGGGAGGCGGCCCTCGGGCCGGCGCCTGGAGCAGAGGGAGAACGAACGCGATGACGACGATCTTCAGCGGGGTCAAGCCCACCGGGCATCTGACGCTGGGCAACTACCTCGGGGCCGTCCGGCGGTGGGTCGAGGTGGACCAGCACCACAGCGAGGCGCTGTTCAGCGTCGTGGACCTGCACGCGCTGACGGTGGAGCACGATCCGGCGCGGGTGCGCCGGCTCAGTCGGCAGGCGGCCACGCTGCTGCTGGCGGCGGGGCTCGATCCGGAGAGGTGCACGCTCTTCGTGCAGAGCCATGTGGACGAGCACGCGAGGCTGTCGTACCTGCTGGAGTGCACGGCCACGGACGGGGAGCTCCGGCGGATGATCCAGTACCGGGAGAAGAGCGAGCGGGCGCGGGCGGCCGGCGAGGGCGTGCGGCTGTCGTTGCTGACGTATCCGGTGCTGATGGCGGCGGACATCCTGGCGTACGGGACGGACGAGGTGCCGGTGGGCGAGGACCAGCGGCAGCACGTGGAGCTGACGCGGGACCTGGCGGTGCGGTTCAACCAGCGGTACGGGCACACCTTCACCGTGCCGCGGGCGACGCAGCCGAAGGTGGCCGCGCGGGTGATGGACCTCCAGGACCCCACATCGAAGATGGGGAAGTCGCACGCGAACGGGGCCGGGATCGTCTATCTGCTCGACGACGCGGAGACCGTGCGGCGGAAGGTCATGCGGGCCGTGACCGACAGCGGGCGGGAGGTCGTCTACGACCGGGAGCTGCGGCCGGGGCTCGCGAACCTCCTCGATCTGATGGCCGCGGCGACGGATGGGAACCCGGAGGAGCTGGCCGGTGTATACGAGTCGTACGGATCTTTGAAGAAGGACACGGCGGACGCGGTCGTCGAACTGCTGAGGCCCCTGCGGGAGCGGCATGCCGAGCTCGCGGCGGACCCCGGCCATGTGGATCAGGTGCTACGGGACGGGGCCGAGCGGGCCCGGGCGACGGCGCGGCCGGTGGTGGACCGGGCCTATCGGGCGATCGGGCTGTTGCCGGCGGGGTGACGGAAGGCGTTGCGGTAGTCGCGCGGGCTGGTGGCGAGGTGCGAGGCGAAGTGCTGGCGCATCGTGATCTCGCTGCCGAAGCCCGCGCGGCGGGCCACCTCGGGGAGGGGGTGGTCGGTGCGTTCGAGGAGTTTCTGGGCGGCGGCGACGCGCTGGGTGATGAGCCAGTGCAGGGGGGTGGTTCCGGTGGTGGCCTGGAAGTGGCGGGCGAAGGAGCGGGGGGACATGCCGGCGCGGGCCGCGAGGCTCGCGACGGTGTGGGGTTCGGCGAGGTGGGCGAGTGCGTGGGCGCGGACGTCGGCCAGGGCGTCGGCGTCGCGGTCGGCGCGGGGGGTGGGGTGCTCGATGAACTGGGCCTGGGTGCCGGTGCGGAAGGGTGCGGTGACCATCGAGCGGGCGATGGCGGCGGCGGCCTCGGCTCCGTGGGCGGTGCGGACGAGGTGGAGGCAGAGGTCGATGCCGGCGGCGGTGCCGGCCGAGGTCCAGATGCCCGAGTCCTCGACGAAGAGGGCGTCGGGTTCGACCTGGACGGCGGGGTGGCGTTCGGCGAGCGTCCGGGCCAGGTGCCAGTGGGTGACGGCGCGGCGGCCGTCGAGGAGTCCGGCGCGGGCGAGCACGAAGGCGCCGGCGCAGAGTGAGGCGACGGGGACGCCGGCGGTGTGGGCGTGGCGGAGCGCGTCGAGGACGGGGGTGGGCAGGTCGGCGTCGGGGTCCTCGATGCCGGGGACGACGACGAGGTCGGTGGTGGTGAGGTCGTCGAGCCAGTCGAGCGGGCGGTCCGGGGTGAGGGTGAGTCCGCCGCGGAGGGGGAGGGGGGCGTGCGGGTCGGCGGCGGTGCGGCGGAGCTCGAAGGGAGGGACTCCGCGGAGGGTGCGGTCGCTGTCCCAGACCTCGGTGATGACGGAGATGTCGAAGGCGCGGACGCCCGGGAAGGCGAGGAGGGCGATGCGCTGGGGGCGGGGCGCGGGTGACGTCGGCACGCCTGGCAGTAAATCATCGATCGCTGTCATTCGACCTGCTGGGACGCGGGTCTTGCCGGGGGCACGATCGTGGGTATGGAGATCGCGGAGAACGCAGCGCTGGTGGTCATCGACGTGCAGAAGGGCTTCGAGGAGGAGTTCTGGGGGAAGCGGAACAACCCGGCCGCGGAGGGGAACATCGCGGCCCTGATCGATCTGTGGCAGGAGACGGGGCGGCCGGTCGCGTTCGTGCGGCACGACTCGGTGGAGGGTTCGCGGTCGCCGCTGCGGACGGGGTACGCGGGGAACGCGTTCAAGGACTTCGTCGAGGAGCGGCGTGGGAAGGGTTCCGGCCCCGAGCTGCTGGTGACGAAGAGCGTGAACTCGGCGTTCTACGGGGAGCCGTCGCTGGACGGGTGGCTGACCGGTCTCGACGTGGCGCAGATCGTGATCGTCGGCATCCAGACGAACATGTGCAACGAGACGACGGCCCGGATGGGCGGGAACCTCGGGTACGAGGTGGTGTTCCCGCTGGACGCGATGCACACCTTCGACCTGGAGGGTCCGTTCGGGTGGTCGCGGAGTGCCGACGAGCTGTCCCAGGCGACCGCCGTCTCGCTGCACGGCGGCCGGTTCGCGAAGGTCGTGTCGACGCAGGACGTGGTGGAGGGGGCGTCCGCCGGGGTCCGGTGACCCCGGCGGGGCAGGGTCAGCCGTTGCCGGAGGCGAGCTCGCGGCTGCGGTCGCGGGCCGCTTCCAGGGCGGCGATGAGGGCGGCGCGGACGCCGTGGTTCTCCAGCTCGCGGATGGCGCTGATGGTGGTGCCGGCCGGGGAGGTGACGGCTTCGCGGAGCTTGACCGGGTGTTCGCCGCTGTCGCGGAGCATCACGGCGGCGCCGATGGCGGCCTGGACGATGAGGTCGTGGGCCTGGGCGCGGGGCAGGCCGAGGAGGATGCCGGCGTCGGTCATGGCCTCGACGAGGAAGTAGAAGTACGCCGGGCCGGAGCCGGAGAGGGCGGTGGCGGCGTCCTGCTGGGACTCGGGGACGCGGAGGGTCTTTCCGACGCCGCCGAAGATCTCCTCGGTGTGGGCGAGATGGCCGGGGGTGGCGTGGCTGCCGGCGGAGATGACCGACATGCCCTCGTCGACGAGGACGGGGGTGTTGGGCATGACGCGGACGACCGGGGTGCCGGCGGTCAGGCGGTCCTCGATGAAGGAGGTGGGGATGCCGGCGGCGGCGCTGATGAGCAGGCGGTCGGCCGTGACGTGGGGGGCGAGCTCGTCGAGGAGGCGGCCCATGTCCTGGGGCTTGACGGCCAGGATGAGGGTGTCGGCGCGCTTGGCGGCCTCGGCGTTGGTGACGGTCTCGACGCCGTAGCGGGTGCGGAGCTCCTCGGCGCGCTCGGCGCGGCGTGTGGTGACCAGGAGGTTCGCGGGGCGCCAGCCGGCGCGGATCATGCCGCTGAGGAGCGCTTCACCGATCTTGCCGGTGCCGAGGACTGCGACGGTCTGGGTCATGGCTCTGTTCACCTCGCCGGAGGGGGGTACGTGTCGTCATCCTCGCACCGGCGGGCCGGGCGGTGTGCGGGGTGTCCGAGGGGCGGTCAGGCGGTGCGCCGGCGGAGGGTGGCGGCGCCGAGGACGAGGACGAGGACGGCGCAGCCGGCGACGACGAGCAGGTCGCGGACGAAGACGCCGGTGACGTCGGGGTGGCGGAGGACCTCGTTCATGCCGTCGACGGCGTACGACATGGGCAGGACGTCGGAGACGGCTTCGAGGGCGGGGGCCATCCGGTCGCGCGGGGTGAAGAGGCCGCAGAGCAGCAGCTGGGGGAAGATCACCGCCGGCATGAACTGGACGGCCTGGAACTCGGACGCGGCGAAGGCGGAGACGAAGAGGCCGAGGGCGGTGCCGAGCAGGGCGTCGAGGAGGGCCACCAGGAGGAGGAGCCAGGGGGAGCCGACGACGTCGAGGCCCAGGAACCAGACGGCGAGGCCGGTGGCGAGGGTGGACTGGACGACGGCGAGGAGTCCGAAGGCGAGGGCGTAGCCGCCGATGAGGTCGGCCTTGCCGAGGGGCATGGCGAGGAGGCGTTCCAGGGTGCCGGAGGTGCGTTCGCGGAGGGTCGCGATGGAGGTCACCAGGAACATCGTGATGAGGGGGAAGATCCCGAGGAGCGAGGCCCCGATGTCGTCGAAGGTGTCCGGGCTGCCGTCGAACACGTACCGGAGCAGGAAGAGCATCACGCAGGGGACGAGGAGGAGCAGGGCGATCGAGCGGGGGTCGTGGCGCAGCTGACGCAGGACGCGGGCGGCGGTGGCGAGGGTGCGTGCGGGGCTCATGGGCGGGGCTCCTCGTGGGCGGCTCGGGCGGCTGCGGCGTCGACGAGGTGCAGGAAGGCTTCTTCGACGGTGGCGGTGTCGTTGCGGCGGCGCAGGTTGTCGGGGGTGTCGTCGGCGAGGATCTCGCCTTCGCGCATGAGGAGGAGCCGGTGGCAGCGTTCGGCTTCGTCCATGACGTGGGAGGAGACGAGGAGCGTGGTGCCCCGGTCGGCGGCGATCCGGTGGAAGAGTTCCCACAGGTCGCGGCGGAGGACGGGGTCCAGGCCGACGGTGGGTTCGTCGAGGACCAGGAGCTCGGGGGTTCCGAGGAGGGCGACGGCGAGGGAGACGCGGCTGCGCTGGCCGCCGGAGAGGCGGCCGGCGAGGGAGTCGGCGTGGGTGGTGAGGTCGACGTCGGCGACGGCGCGGTCGACGAGCGCGCGGCGGTCGTGGCGGTGGGCGCGGCCGGGGAGCAGGACGGCGGCGAAGTAGTCGAGGTTCTGGCGGACGGTGAGGTCGTCGTAGACGGAGGGGGCCTGGGTGACGTAGCCGATGCGGGAGCGCAGGGCGGGGTCCCCGGCGGGGTGGCCGAGGACTTCCAGGGTGCCGTCGACCTGGGCCTGGGTGCCGACGATGGCGCGCATGAGGGTGGTCTTGCCGCAGCCGGAGGGGCCGAGGAGGCCGGTGATGCGGCCGGCCGGGACGGTGAAGTCGAGGGAGCGCAGGACGGTGCGCCGGCCGCGGGTGGCGGTGAGGCGGTGGGCCGTGATGGCGGGGGTGGGGTCGGTGGCGGCGGCTTCTGTGGGGGCGGGGTCGGTCGGCGCACCCGCCGGGTAATTCACCATGTGATGAATAATGCGCCGGGGGGTGCGGGGCGTCAAGGAGGGGGCGGGTGGCTGTTCCCTGGCGCTTCGTACGTCCGGACATGGGGATGCCCGCGGCCCCGGGGGTGGGGCGCGGGCATCGATGGTGCGGAAGGGGCGGCGCGGGCCGGTGGTGGGCACGGCAGGGCCCGCAAGGGCAGGGGCGGGCGCGGCGCCCGGTTACGCGCGCTTGGGCTTCTTGCGGGCGGCGGGGTTGCCCGTGCGGGAGGTGCGGCGCTTCTCGTAGCGGGTGAGGGCCGCCTCGTGCTCGGCGCGGCGGAGCTTCTCGCCGGGGGCCTCGACGAGGCAGCGCAGGGCGTAGGCGAGGAGGGAGCCGATGAAGCCGATGGCCTTGAGGCTGCGCAGCGACTCCTCGCGGGCGGGGTCGGCGGGCCGCCGGCCGAAGCCCTCCCAGGTCTTGCGGAAGGCGATGGCGCTGCAGACGGCGAACATGATGACGACCAGCATGTTGACGAAGCCGCCGACGGCGGCGATCTCCAGGCCCTGGTACGCGAAGCGCAGCACGAAGCAGGCCGCGACGGCGGCGGCCAGCGCGCCGAGCGCGAGGCCGGCGCGGCGCAGGGCGTAGCCCCCGCTGTGGTCGAGCCAGGTGGTGCCGAAGAAGCGGATCTCCTCCGGCTGCGGCCCGGCGGGCGCGCCGCCGGAGGGGCCGCCGGTCGTCTGGGGGGTCTGCTCGTCGTCGCTCACGAGGTCGATTATCCCCGGGGCGACGGTGGACGGGCTCAGGCGCAGCGCGGTGCGACCATGCCGTCGCTGCCCGTGTGCACGTACGCGTCGGAGACGTACTCGCCGGCTCCGACGCAGTCCCAGATGTTGGTGGTGCCGTACGGGCCGCTGACCCACTCGCCGTACTTCTGGCAGTGGAGGGCGACGGTGGCGCCGAGCGCCAGGGTCCGCACGATCGCGTACGTGGTGCCGGGGCCCGAGCGCACGTTGACCCGGTAGCCCGGTGCCACCTCGTAGCGCGCGGCCGTGGCCAGTGTGTTCATGGCGTCCATGGTGTCCTCCCCCGTTGGCGGAAAAGCGCTCCGCCGAGTTTCACTCTCCGCGACGCGCAGGCTAGCAAGCCCCACCGACTTCGGGGGCGCCATGGACTAGGCTCCGTCGAGTTCGCGCGGGTGCGCGCGAGGTGACGGGGAATCACACGGGGGTGGGCGATGCCACCGTTGCGCAGTACCGGGTCCGACCGGGAAGCGGAGGGGCCCGAGTACGCGGGCGACTACCGCCTCCAGGCGTGTCTGGGAGCCGGCGGCATGGGCGTCGTGCACCTCGCGGCCTCGGCGTCCGGCCTGCGGCTCGCGGTCAAGGTCGTGCACGCACGGTACGCGGAGGACCCCGAGTTCAGGGCACGTTTCCGCCAGGAGGTGGCGGCCGCCCGCCGGGTGAGCGGAGCCTTCACCGCGCCGGTCGTGGACGCCGACCCCGATGCCGTGCGCCCCTGGATGGCCACCCTCTACGTGCCCGGCCCCACCCTCGCCGACCAGGTGAAGCGGAACGGTCCGCTGGCCCCCGCCGAGCTGCGCCGGCTCACCGCGGGCCTCGCGGAGGCGCTGCGCGACATCCACCGCGCGGGGGTCGTCCACCGGGACCTCAAGCCCAGCAACGTCCTGCTGACCGACACCGGCCCCAAGGTCATCGACTTCGGGATCTCCCGTCCGGTCGACAGCGACCTGCACACGGAGACGGGGAAGCTGATCGGCTCGCCGCCGTTCATGGCGCCCGAGCAGTTCCAGCGTCCGCGCGAGGTCGGGCCCGCCGCCGACGTCTTCGCCCTGGGCTCGGTGCTGGTGCACGCGGCGACCGGGCACGGCCCGTTCGACTCCGACAGCCCGTACATCGTGGCGTACCAGGTCGTGCACGACGAGCCGGACCTGACGGGCGTGCCGGCGGAGCTGGCGCCGCTCGTGGCGCGCTGCCTGGCCAAGGAGCCCGCCGACCGTCCGACCCCGGCGCAGATCATGTCGGCGCTGCTGCCGCCCTCGTACGAGGCGGAGGCGTTCATACCGGCGCAGCGGCGGCGGCCCTCCCTTCCGGAGGACGGGGACACCGGTCCCGCGCCCGCGTGGGACGCGGACACGCCGGTACGGGCCACCGCGCCGGTGCCGCCCCGGCGCCGGTGGCCGGCCGGGCGGATCCGTCCGCGTCCGACGGCCGCCGTCCTCGCCGTGCTGGCGCTGGCCGGAGCCGGGCTGTACGCGGCGCTGGGCGCCCCGGCGGGCGGCGCGCCCGCGGCGCCGGACCGTCCGGACGAGGTGGCGACGGTCTTCACCGGCTGGTCGGCCGCGCTCCAGGAGAAGGGGCCGACCGCGGCGCCCGCCTGCACGCTGGGGAGCGGGGCGCTGTACTGCACGGCCCGCGGTGTCGGTCTCGCGCGGCTCGACCTGGTGACGGGCCGCGTCCGGTGGTCGCTGACCACCCCGGTCGAGGCGGAGGCGCCGACGGCGCCGGTGCCGCTGGCGGAGGGGCTGGTGGGAGCCGCCGCTCCGACGGGGCCGCTGAAGGCGTACGGGGCGGGCGACGGGGGCGCCGGCTGGAGCGCCGGCGGCACGCTGCCCGAGGCGTACCGCGTGGCCGGCACGGCCGTGGTGCTGACCGACGGGCGGGGCGGGGTCCGGGCGGTCGACAGCCGGACCGGGAAGGAGCTGTGGCGGCACGGCCTGCCCTCGTTCACGGCGCCCGTGCTCGGCACGTACGACGGCCCGTCCGGGCTGCTCACGGTCTCCGAGATCTCGGACGACGGCACGCGCACGCGGGTGGCCGCCGTCGACCCGCGGACCGGCGAGACGGTGTGGCAGCGGAACATGGCCGGCGACCTCGACCCGGTGGGCCGCACCGGTGACGGGGCGCTGGTCCTCGCCGACCACTACGACACGTCGCTGGTCGACGGTCTCGTGCTGGTGGGCCCCGGTGACGGCGGGGACGGGGCCGTGCGCCGGCTGAAGCTGCCGCACCGGCTCGACCTCCGCGGCATCGCCGTCCACGGGTCGGTGGTCCATCTGCTGGAGGCGGACGGGCGTCTGACGGCCTTCGACACCGCGGCGTCCAAGGGCCGGGTGCTGTGGAACCTGGAGACGGCGGCCGGGAACGTCTCGTCGCCGGTCCTCGGGCCCGGCGACCGGCTCTACTTCTCCGTCCAGGACGGGCGGCTGCTCGCCGTCGACACCGCGCGCGGGGCGCTGATCGGCCAGACCCGGCCGCGGCTGCGCAACGGCCGCCTCGGCTACGCGACGAGGGTGCCCGAGCCGGTGGTCTCCGGGGACCGGATCTTCGGGACGGCGCCGGACGGCTCGGTCTTCGCGGTGGACGCGCGCGATCCCGCGGCCTGGTGAGGCCGCCGGGGGCGCCGGGGTACGACGGAGGGGAGCGGGCCTGGTGCCCGCTCCCCTCCGTCGTCGTCCCGGTGGTGTGCCGGGCTCAGCCCAGCTTCGTCACGTCCCTGACCGCGCCCTTGTCGGCGCTGGTGGCCATCGCGGCGTAGGCGCGCAGCGCCGCCGACACCTTGCGCTGGCGGTTCTTCGGCTCGTACACGCCGTTCAGCGCCTCCCGGCGGGCGGCGAGGGTGTCCTCGTCGACGAGGAGCTCGATGGAGCGGCTCGGGATGTCGATGCGGACCCGGTCGCCGTCCTCGACGAGGGCGATGGTGCCGCCGGAGGCGGCCTCCGGGGAGGCGTGGCCGATGGAGAGGCCCGAGGTGCCGCCGGAGAAGCGGCCGTCGGTGACGAGCGCGCAGGTCTTGCCCAGGCCCCGGCCCTTGAGGAAGGAGGTCGGGTAGAGCATCTCCTGCATGCCGGGGCCGCCGCGCGGGCCCTCGTACCGGATGACGACCACGTCGCCGTCGGTGACCTGCTTGTTGAGGATCTTCTCGACGGCCTCGTCCTGCGACTCGCAGACGACCGCCGGGCCCTCGAAGGTCCAGATGGACTCGTCGACGCCGGCCGTCTTCACGACGCAGCCGTCGACGGCGAGGTTGCCGCGCAGGACCGCGAGGCCGCCGTCCTTGGAGTAGGCGTGGGCCGCGTCGCGGATGCAGCCGCCGGCCGCGTCCACGTCGAGGGACTCCCAGCGCTCGGACTGGGAGAACGCGGTCGCCGAGCGGACGCAGCCGGGGGCCGCGTGGAACAGCTCGACGGCCTCGTCGGTGGCGGCGCCGCCGCGGACGTCCCAGGCGTCCAGCCACTCCTTGATGGAGCGGGAGTGGACGGAGTGGACGTCCTCGTTGAGCAGACCGGCCCGGTAGAGCTCGCCGAGGATGGCGGGGATGCCGCCGGCCCGGTGCACGTCCTCCATGTAGTACGTGCGGTCCTTGGCGACGTTCGGGGCGACCTTGGCCAGGCAGGGCACCCGGCGGGAGACCTCGTCCATGTCGCTCAGGCCGTAGTCGAGCTCGGCCTCCTGGGCGGCGGCGAGCAGGTGGAGGATCGTGTTGGTCGAGCCGCCCATGGCGATGTCGAGGGCCATGGCGTTCTCGAAGGCGGCGCGGGTGGCGACGGAGCGCGGCAGGACGGAGGCGTCGTCCTCGTCGTAGTACCGGCGGGTGATGTCGACGACGGTGCGGGCGGCGTTCTCGTACAGCGCCTTGCGGCCGGTGTGGGTGGCGAGCAGCGAGCCGTTGCCGGGGAGGGAGAGGCCGATCGCCTCGGTCAGGCAGTTCATCGAGTTGGCGGTGAACATGCCGGAACAGGACCCGCAGGTCGGGCAGGCGTTCTCCTCGATGCGGGCGATGTCCTCGTCCGAGATCTTCGGGTTCACGGCGTCGGAGATCGCGTCGACCAGGTCGAGGGTCCGGACGGTGCCGTCGACGAGGGTGGCACGGCCGGACTCCATGGGGCCGCCGGAGACGAAGACCGTCGGGATGTTCAGGCGCAGGGCGGCCATGAGCATGCCGGGGGTGATCTTGTCGCAGTTGGAGATGCAGATCAGGGCGTCGGCGCAGTGCGCCTCGACCATGTACTCCACGCTGTCCGCGATCAGGTCGCGGGAGGGCAGGGAGTAGAGCATGCCGCCGTGGCCCATGGCGATGCCGTCGTCGACGGCGATCGTGTTGAACTCGCGCGGGATGGCCCCGGCGGCGGTGATGGCCTCGGAGACGATCCGGCCCACCGGCTGGAGGTGGGTGTGGCCGGGGACGAACTCCGTGAAGGAGTTGGCCACGGCGATGATGGGCTTCCGGCCGATGTCCGCGCCGGGTACACCGGAGGCGCGCATAAGGGCGCGTGCGCCCGCCATGTTGCGGCCGTGGGTGACTGTGCGGGACCTCAGCTCGGGCATCGTCGCTCGCTCCTCGTGATGGGTGTGCTTGCATTCGAGCGTACGCCGACGCTCCAAGATCTGGACAGGGTGTCCGCGATGCGGGACGTCTGTTCAGCCTTCGGTCAGGTAGCGCTGGAGCGTCGGGGCCACCTGGGCCACGATCTCCTCGGGTTCCGCGGAGGCCAGCGGCTCGACCCGGATGACGTACCGCATGATCACGATCCCGATCATCTGGGAGGCGGCCAGCTCCGCGCGGAACGCCGGGTCCGGCACGTCGAGCTCGGCGGCGATCCGCTCCAGGAGCCGGCGGAGCACGAAGGTCCGCAGCACCTTGGCCGCCGCCTCGTGGGTCAGCGCGGAGCGGACGATCGCGAGGAGCGGGGCACGGCTGACCGGGTTCTCCCAGACGCCGATGAAGAAGCGCGCGAGCCGCTCGCCGAGGGCGTCGCGGGGGCCGTCGAGGATCGCCGGGACGACGGTCGCGGGCTCGAAGGACACCTCGACCGCGGCGGCGAAGACGTCGTCCTTGGTGCCGAAGTAGTGGTGGACGAGCGCCGGGTCCACCCCGGCCGCGCGCGCGATGCCGCGGACCGACGCCTTGTCGTACCCGCGCTCCGCGAACTCGGCGCGGGCCGCCTCCAGGATGCGTTCGCGCGCGCCCGGTCCGCTCTCCTCCTCGGTGCGGGAGGGGCGTCCGCGCCGGCGCGGAGCCGCTCCCGTCACGGCCGCGGCACCCGGGAGGGGCGGGCGGCGGAGGCGAGGTGGAGCCGGGTGAAGGCCAGCGCCTCCGCGAGGTCGGCCTCGCGTTCGGCGGCGGACATCGCGCGGCGGGTGTTGACCTCGATGACGACGTGTCCGTCGAAGCCGGTGAGCGCGAGCCGCTCCAGGAGCTCGGCGCAGGGCTGGGTGCCGCGGCCCGGGACGAGGTGCTCGTCCTTCGCGGAGCCCTTGCCGTCGGCGAGGTGGACGTGGCCGAGCCGGTCGCCCATGCGGTCGATCATCGCCAGGGCGTCGGTGCGGGCGGTCGCGGTGTGCGAGAGGTCGACGGTGAAGTGCCGGTAGTCGTCCTTGGTGACGTCCCACTCGGGGGCGTACGCGAGCATCTCGCGGTCCTTGTACCGCCACGGGTACATGTTCTCGACGGCGAACCGCACGTCGGTCTCGTCCGCCATCCGCCAGATGCCGGAGACGAAGTCCTTGGCGTACTGCCGCTGCCAGCGGAACGGCGGGTGGACGACCACCGTCGAGGCGCCGAGCCGTTCGGCGGCGGCCTGCGCCCGGCGGAGCTTGACCCAGGGGTCGGTGGACCAGACGCGCTGGGTGATGAGGAGGCAGGGGGCGTGCACGGCCAGGATCGGCACCCGGTGGTAGTCGGAGAGGCGGCGCAGCGCCTCGACGTCCTGGCTGACCGGATCGGTCCACACCATGACCTCGACGCCGTCGTAGCCGAGGCGCGCGGCGATCTCGAAGGCCGTCGCCGTCGACTCCGGATAGACCGAGGCCGTCGACAGGGCGACCTTCGCATCCGGGATGCGCACCACTGGTTCTGCCACGGGGACAGGGTACGGGGCGGGCCGGGGGGCCGGAGGGTGGTTCCGGTCACGCCCGGCGAAGCCCGCAGGTCACGCCCGCCCGGCCCCGCCGGTCACGCCCGGCGCGGCCCGTCCGGGGGCGGCCCGCCCGGGGCGGCCCGTCCGGGGGCGGCCCCACGTGACCGGCGACGGGGCGGCGGTCGGGGCGCGGTCGGAGGGCGGCAGGCGGCGGTCGGGGCGGCCGCCGGCCGTGTCAGTGCTCCGGCAGGTGGTCCAGGCGGCGCAGGATGACGCCCTCGCGCAGCGCCCAGGGGCAGATCTCCAGCTCTTCGACGCCCAGCAGGTCCATGGCGCCCTCCGCGACCAGGGCGCCGGCGAGGAGCTGGCCGGCGCGGCCCTCGGAGACGCCCGGCAGGGCCGCGCGCTCGGGGGCGGTCATCCCGGCGAGGCGCGGGACCCACTCCTCCAGGGACTTGCGGGTCAGGATCCGCTGGACGTAGAGGCCCTCGCCGGAACCGGGCGCGCCGGCGATGCGGGCGAGCTGCTTGAAGGTCTTGGAGGTGGCGACGATGTGGTCGGGCCGGCCGAAGCGGCTGAACTCCCCGACCGTACGGGCGATCTGGGCGCGCACGTGGCGGCGGAGCGCCTTGACGTCCTCGCCGTCGGCCGGGTCGCCCGGGAGCCAGCCGGCGGTGAGCCGGCCCGCGCCGAGCGGCAGGGAGACGGCGGCGTCCGGGTCCTCGTCGATGCCGTAGGCGACTTCGAGGGAGCCGCCGCCGATGTCGAGGAGGAGCAGCTTGCCGGCGGACCAGCCGAACCAGCGGCGGGCGGCGAGGAAGGTGAGGCGGGCCTCCTCCCCGCCGGTGAGGACCTGGAGGTCGACTCCGGTCTCGTCCCTGACCCGGGCGAGCACGGCGTCGGCGTTGCTGGCCTCGCGCACGGCGGAGGTGGCGAACGGCAGCACCTCCTCGCAGCCCTTGTCCTCGGCGGCCAGGAGCGCGTCCCGGACGGTCGCGATGAGCCGCTCGACGCCGTCGGGGGCGATCGCGCCCCGCTCGTCGAGGAGTTCGGCGAGCCGGAGCTCCGCCTTGTGGGAGTGGGCGGGCAGGGGGCGGGCGCCGGGGTGGGCGTCCACCACCAGGAGGTGCACTGTGTTCGAACCGACGTCGAGGACTCCGAGTCTCATGGGCGGAACGCTACTGCGCCCACCGTCATACGCTTGGTGTTGTGCCAAAGACGAAGAAGGCGAAGCAGGACAAAGACCGTGGCGGCGACGGCGGAGCCAAGGCCGCCAGGACCGCGCACGCGGCGAAGGCCGTGAAGGCGGTCAAGGTCGGGAAGCAGAAGCGGGGCGGTCCGGAGGAGCCCGACGAGAAGGGGCTGGACTTCGCGCGCGCGTGGGTCGAGTTTCCCGATCCGGCCGACGAGGAGCAGCTCTTCCGCTGCGACCTGACCTGGCTGACCTCCCGGTGGACCTGCATCTTCGGCAACGGCTGCCAGGGCATCCAGGAGGGGCGGGCGGACGACGGCTGCTGCACGCTGGGCGCGCACTTCTCCGACGGGGACGACGAGAAGCGGGTCGCGGAGCACGTGGCGCGGCTCACGCCGGAGCTGTGGCAGTTCCACGACGTCGGCAGCGAGACGGGCTGGGTCCAGCTCGACGAGGACGGCGACCGGCAGACCCGCCGCTGGGAGGGGTCCTGCATCTTCCAGAACCGGCCCGGTTTCGCCGGGGGCGCGGGGTGCTCGCTCCACATCCTGGCGATGAAGGAGGGCCGGGAGCCGCTGGAGACGAAGCCGGACGTGTGCTGGCAGCTGCCGGTGCGGCGGACGTACGACTGGATCGACCGCCCCGACGACAGCCGGGTGCTCCAGGTGTCGATCGGCGAGTACGACCGGCGCGGCTGGGGCCCGGGCGGCCACGACCTGCACTGGTACTGCACGACGGCGACCTCCGCGCACGTGGGCGGGGAGCCGGTCTACGTCTCCTACCGGCCCGAGCTGGTCGAGATGATGGGCGAGGAGGCGTACGGGGTGCTGGCGGGCCTGTGCGAGGCGCGGCTCGCCTCGGAGCTGCCGCTCGTCGCCCCGCACCCGGCGGACCCGGCGGTCTGACCGTCCGCGGCGGTCCGGCCGGGCGGGCCAGGCCGGGGCGGAGGCTGAGACGTCGGGCCCGTCCTAGGACGGGCCGCCCGACGACGGGGGTGTGCCCGGGTCCGAGGTCGTCGGCGGGGGCTCCTCGGTGGTCGGCGGCGGGGTGGTCGGCTCGGTGGTGGGCTCCGTCGTCGGCGGGGTCGTGGGTTCGGTGGTCGGCGGCGTGGTCGGTTCCGTGGTCGGCGGGGACGTGGGCGGCGTGGTCGGCTCGGTCGTCGGCGGGGTCGTCGGCGGGGTGGTCGGCTCGGTCGTCGTGACCGGCGGGGGCGTGATCACCCGGTCGTCCGTCGGCGGGGCCGGCCGGTAGCCGTCGATTCGTACCTCCGCGCCCGAGGGGTTCACGCCGATCCGCGCGCTCCAGGCGCCCAGGGGAGCGCGGGCGTGGTCGACGCCCACCGTGACGGTGACCGACTCGCCGGGGCCGAGCGTGCCCGAGGCCCGGGTCACGTACAGCCAGGGCGCGTCCGTCCACAGCGACCAGTCGACGGCGGAGCCGCCGGACGCGGTGAGCGTGAGGAAGGTCAGGTCGCCGTGGCCGCGCGCGGTGACGGTGATCCAGCCGGCGGCGGGCTCGCCGGGGCGGGACGGGGCGGGCGGGCCGCCGGGGCTGACGACCTCGACGGAGACGTCGGGGGCGCGGCTGCCCTGGGTGAAGCGCGGCTCGGGGGTGGCCCGGGCGTTGCCCGCGTTCTCGTAGTGGTCGTAGGGGCGGCCGTCCGGGCCCGTCGTGCCGTCGGACTCGCGGGCGCTGACCCGGGATCCGTCGCGGCCGCTCGCGTCCACGACCGGCGTGCCCCGGTAGGAGGTCCACAGGGCGAGGACGGGAGCGGCGACGACGGCCGCGACGACGGTGGTGGTCACCGCGCGGGCCCGCATGCGGTCGCGGCGTGCCACGTGGTCCTTGGGGTCCATGGGGAACCCGGTGGGGGCGAAGCGCGGGGCCCCGGCACGCGCGCGGGGGACGTGCAGCATCGCCATGTACGCGGCGGCCCGGGGCGCCTCGACGAGCGGCAGCCGGGCGGGGGGCAGGGCGGAGCCGCCGGGCCAGGGGCCGCCGGTGCCGACGCGTTCGGCCACCCGCCGGCAGCGGGGGCAGTCGTCGACGTGCCGGACGAGCTCGGCGCGCAGCGCGGCGGACAGGAGCACCCGGTGGTCGCCGGTGAGCCGGGCGACGGTGGGGCATCCGCCGGTCTCGACGACGGCGAGGGCGGCGCGGGTCCGCTCGACCTCGCAGCCGGCGGTGGCGAGGAGGTCGCGGGCGGCGAGCGGGTCGAGGGAGAGGACGGCGGCGACCTGGCGGCGGCTGAGGCCGTGCCGGACGGCGAGCTCCAGGGCCTCGCGCTGCTCGGGGGTGGTGCCGGCCGCCTCGGGCCAGGCGAGCGCGGCGAGGTCGGCGCGGCGCCGGTCGGCGGTCTCCTCGGAGACCCGGGGCGGTTCGGGCGCGGTGACGGCGGGGCGGCCGGTGTGGGCGCCCTGGCGCTTGCGGCGCTGCTCGCCGAGGCTGCGCAGGCAGGCCCAGCGGGCGAGGGCGTACAGCCAGGCCGTGCGGCCGTCCTCGTCGGAGGGGCAGCGGCCGTGGTGGCGCTCGGCGACGGCGAGGACGTCGCCGAGGACGGCGGTCGCCGTGTCGTGGTCGCAGAGCACGGAGAGGCAGTACGTGAAGAGGCCGTCGAGGGCGGCCTCGTAGCGGGCGGGGGGCCGCCGGCCGAGCGTCCGCGGTCCCCGGTCCGCGGCGCGGGGCGCCCGGTGGGCGCCGGTGGTGCCTGTGGGGGAATCCAGCCTGCTGCTCGTCACTGGGAGACCGTAGGCAAGCCGCGGGGCACTCTTCGTACCGGTTGAGCCATTCTCATTCTTACGGGTGAAGCTATCGCTCGAAAGGGGACACGGAGCGGGCCTTCCTCCGGCGTGGCGTTCCCCCCTGTGGAGGACGGCGGCCCGTTGTCGGTGGCGGCGGATACGGTGTGCGACATGGCTGCCCGTACGAAATCCGCCAAGGAACGGCCGTCCTACCGCTGCACCGAGTGCGGCTGGCAGACGGCCAAGTGGCTCGGCCGCTGCCCCGAGTGCCAGGCATGGGGGACGGTCGAGGAGTACGGCGCGCCCGCCGTCCGGACGACCGCCGCCGGCCGGGTCTCCACCGCCGCCGTCCCCATCGCCCAGATCGACGGCCGGCAGGCGACCGCGCGCTCGACCGGTGTCGACGAGCTGGACCGGGTCCTCGGCGGGGGTCTGGTGCCCGGCGCCGTCGTGCTGCTCGCGGGCGAGCCGGGCGTCGGCAAGTCGACGCTGCTGCTCGACGTCGCGGCCAAGGCGGCGAGCGACGAGCACCGCACGCTGTACGTGACGGGCGAGGAGTCCGCGAGCCAGGTCCGGCTGCGCGCCGACCGGATCAACGCGCTCAGCGACCACCTGTACCTGGCGGCCGAGACCGACCTGTCCGCCGTCCTCGGCCACCTCGACGCGGTGAAGCCGTCGCTGCTGATCATGGACTCGGTGCAGACCGTGGCCTCCCCGGAGATCGACGGCGCGCCCGGGGGCATGGCGCAGGTCCGCGAGGTCGCCGGGGCGCTGATCCGGGCCTCCAAGGAGCGCGGGATGTCCACGCTCCTCGTCGGCCACGTCACCAAGGACGGAGCCATCGCGGGCCCGCGGCTCCTGGAGCACCTGGTCGACGTGGTCCTGAGCTTCGAGGGCGACCGGCACGCGCGGCTGCGCCTGGTCCGGGGCGTGAAGAACCGGTACGGGGCGACCGACGAGGTCGGCTGCTTCGAGCTGCACGACGAGGGCATCACGGGCCTGGCCGACCCCTCGGGCCTCTTCCTGACCCGCCGCGACGTGGCCGTGCCGGGCACGTGCCTGACGGTCACCCTGGAGGGCCGCCGGCCGCTGGTCGCCGAGGTGCAGGCGCTGACGGTGGACTCCCAGATCCCCTCGCCGCGGCGGACCACCTCCGGTCTGGAGACCTCCCGGGTCTCGATGATGCTGGCCGTCCTGGAACAGCGCGGCCGGATCAGCGCGCTGGGCAAGCGGGACATCTACAGCGCGACGGTGGGCGGGGTGAAGCTCACCGAGCCCGCCGCGGACCTGGCGATCGCCCTCGCGCTCGCCTCGGCGGCGAGCGACACCCCGCTGCCGAAGAACCTGGTGGCGATCGGCGAGGTGGGGCTCGCCGGCGAGGTGCGCCGGGTGACGGGCGTGCAGCGCCGGCTCGCCGAGGCGCACCGGCTGGGCTTCACCCACGCGCTGGTGCCCGGGGACCCCGGAAAGGTGCCGGCGGGCATGAAGGTCACGGAGGTCGCGGACATGGGCGACGCCCTGCGGGTGCTGCCGCGCAGCCGCCGTGCGAAGGCGCCGGAGGGTGCCGAGGGTTAGCCGCCGGTCAGGGTGGGGACGCCTTTCGGACCACCCCGGATCGGTCGTGGGCGGAGGGCGGCGGGGTGGTGTCGCTAGACTTTGCCCTGGTCTCGCCCATCCGTACGAGCCGGAGGAGTGCAGTGGCAGCCAAGGACGGGGCAGCAGCTCCTGGAAAGTCCGGCGCGGGCTCCGGCAACGAAGCGCTGATGCGCGCCGCCCTGAGCGCCGTCGCGCCGGGCACCGCGCTGCGCGACGGCCTGGAGCGGATCCTCCGGGGGAACACCGGCGGTCTCATCGTGCTCGGCCTGGACAAGACGGTCGACTCGATGGCCACCGGCGGTTTCGTGCTGGACGTCGAGTTCGCCGCCACGCGCCTGCGCGAGCTGTGCAAGCTGGACGGCGCGCTCGTCCTCGACAAGGACATCACCAAGATCCACCGTGCCGGTGTGCAGCTGGTGCCGGACGCCTCCATCCCCACCGAGGAGACCGGCACCCGGCACCGCACGGCGGACCGGGTCTCCAAGCAGTGCAACTTCCCGGTGGTCTCCGTGTCGCAGTCGATGCGGCTCATCGCGCTGTACGTGAACGGCGAGCGCCGGGTCCTGGAAGAGTCGGCCGCGATCCTGTCGCGCGCCAACCAGGCCCTCGCGACCCTGGAGCGGTACAAGCTCCGCCTCGACGAGGTGGCCGGCACGCTCTCCGCGCTGGAGATCGAGGACCTGGTCACGGTCCGGGACGTCACCGCGGTCGCCCAGCGCCTGGAGATGGTCCGCCGGATCGCCACCGAGATCGCGGAGTACGTGGTCGAGCTGGGCACCGACGGCCGGCTCCTGTCGCTCCAGCTCGACGAGCTGATCGCGGGCGTGGAGCCGGAGCGGGAGCTGGTGATCCGGGACTACGTGCCGGAGCCCACCGCCAAGCGCGCGCGGACGGTGGCCGAGGCGCTCACCGAGCTGGACGCGCTCACCCACACCGAGCTGCTCGAACTGCCGGTGGTGGCCCGGGCGCTGGGATACAGCGGTTCGCCGGAGACCCTCGACTCGGCCGTGTCGCCGCGCGGCTACCGGCTCCTCGCGAAGGTGCCGCGGCTGCCGGGCGCGATCATCGAGCGGCTCGTGGAGCACTTCGGCGGGCTGCAGAAGCTGCTCGCGGCGAGCGTGGACGACCTGCAGACCGTCGACGGCGTCGGCGAGGCCCGCGCCCGCAGCGTGCGCGAGGGCCTGTCGCGGCTGGCGGAGTCCTCGATCCTGGAGCGGTACGTCTGACCACTGGAGCGGTACGTCCGGCCGCTGGGCCGGTCGGTCCGGCCCGAACGGCGACGGGTCCGGCCCGTGGGCCGACGGGTCCGAGCGGTTCCGGTTCCGCTTCCCGGGTGTGCCCGGGGTACCGCTTCCGGTCCGGGGCGGTCAGTCCTTCGTCAGCGTGAAGGAGGCCGGCGGCACCTTGGCGCCGGCCATGGCGGCCTCCACCAGGTAGGTGCCGGGGCCGGCCGGGCCCGCGGGGGCGGTGGCGCACTGCGGGGCGCTGCGTCCGCGGTCCCACTCCACGGTGTGGGTGACGGTGGAGCCGGCGGGGACGCGCAGCAGGACCGGGTTGCCGGGGCGCGGGCAGTCGGCGGAGGACCAGACCTCGTCGTCCCGGGCGTCGCTGATGGTGAGGACCGCGGCGCGGGGTCCGAAGTCGGCCTTGCAGGCGGTGGCCGAGGTGTTCCGGGCGACGAGCTGGAAGCGGGGCTTCTCGCCCCCCTCGTAGGAGATCTTGGTGGTGCGGAGCGTCAACTGCAGTGCTCCGGCGGGGCAGTTCGGGAGCAGGGAGTTCGCGGGGACCTGCTGGCCCGCGCCGGTGCCCGCGCCGCCGTCGCCGCCGGCGCCGTCGGTGTCGCCGTTCTTGCCGCCGCCCTCGGTGCCGGAGTCCGCGCCGCCGTCGGCACCCGCGTCCCCGCCCGTGGCGCCGCCCGTGGCGCCGCCGCCGGAGTCACCGGAGTCACCGGAGTCGTCCGACTCGTCGCGGCCGCCCGGCTGTTGGCTGATCGCGGGGCCGCTGCCGGAGGGTCCCGGGGTGATGGAGGGCGGGGTGGGCGACGCGCCGTTGGCGCCGTCGTTCCCCTTCTTCCCGCCCCCGTCACCCGAGGTGACGGCCCATACGGCGAGCAGGGCCAGAAGCGCGACCAGGCATACCGCGACCGCCCTCCGTCGCCAGTAGATGGTGGAGGGAAGCGGCCCGACCGGATTGCGCAAAGATCCCACGACCCGAACCTTACGAGAGATCCGGCCCAACTCCCGCCCCACCCGCCGCCCGAGACCGCAAGTTTTGCCGATGATCACATCCACGGGTTCCGGGAACTTTTCCGCGAACCCCACGGTAAATCGGGGGTAAACGGCGCGAATCGCGAGCCCCTACTTTCGTCGGGGGGTGCTCTGGCCGTCGGCCCGGGGCGAGGGGTCCGGAATTCCGGTTAGCGTCGTCCACCATGAACACCCTCCTCGACCTCTCCGACCGTCTCTATCTCGACGTCGCCGACTTCGCCCACTCCACTCCCCACTGGTTCCAGTGGCTCGCCGAGGTCTGGACCGAGGCCGGACTGCTGCTCTTCGGGGTGCTGTTCCTGGCCGGCTGGTGGCGTTCGCGCGAGGGGTCGGGCCGGGCGATGGCGCTCGCGCTGCTCGCCCCGCTCGCCACCGCCTTCGGATACGTGGTGAGCGAGGCGTTCAAGTCGCTGGTCGACGAGGAACGTCCCTGCCGCGCGGTGGCCGGGGCGCCCGCCTCGCTCGTCGCCTGCCCGCCGCACGGCGACTGGTCCTTCCCCAGCAACCACTCGGCCATCGCCGGGGCCGCGGCGATCGCGCTCGCCCTGTCCTGGCGCGGGATCGTCTGGCTGACCGTGCCGATGGCGCTGCTCATGGCGTTCTCCCGGGTCTTCGTCGGCGTGCACTACCCGCACGACGTCACCGTGGGCCTGCTGGTCGGCGCCCTGGTCGCGTTCGTCGTGATGCGGGCGGCCCGGCGGCCCGTGGAGTCGCTGGTGGTGACGGCCAGGTCGAGCCGGAACGGGGCCGTGGTGTGGTGCGCGGGGCGCGGACAGGCAGCGCACGCCGCCACACACGCTCCGGCGCACTCCGAGCAGCCCCGGCGCGCACGCCACGGCGCTTACTGATCACGCCGCGGACGTGCCAGGATCGGGGGTGCCATGACTTCCATCGACACTCCCCCCGCCGCCGAGAGCCCCGTGGCCCCGGCGCTTCCCGCCTCGCTGCACGGGCCCGTCCTCGCCTGGTTCGACCGGCACGCCCGCGACCTGCCCTGGCGCCGCCCCGAGGCCGGTGCCTGGGGGGTCATGGTCAGCGAGTTCATGCTCCAGCAGACCCCGGTCGTCCGGGTGCTGCCGGTGTACGAGCAGTGGCTCGCGCGCTGGCCGCGCCCGGCCGACCTGGCCGCCGAGGCTCCCGGTGAGGCGGTCCGCGCCTGGGGCCGGCTCGGCTATCCGAGGCGGGCGCTGCGGCTGCACGCGGCGGCCGTGGCCATAACGGAACGGCACCGCGGCGACGTCCCCAGCGACCACGGTCAGCTCCTCGCGCTGCCCGGCATCGGCGAGTACACGGCGGCGGCGGTGGCCTCCTTCGCGTACGGACAGCGGCACGCGGTCCTGGACACCAACGTGCGCCGGGTCTTCGCGCGCGCGGCGAGCGGCGTCCAGTACCCGCCGAACGCGACCACGGCCGCCGAGCGGCGGCTGGCCCGGGCCCTGCTGCCCGAGGACGAGGCGACGGCCTCCCGCTGGGCCGCCGCCTCGATGGAGCTGGGCGCCCTGGTGTGCACGGCGAAGAACGAGGACTGCGGGCGCTGCCCGATCGCCGAGCGGTGCGCCTGGCTGCAGGCCGGGAAGCCCGCGCACGACGGTCCGCCGCGGCGCGGCCAGACGTACGCCGGGACCGACCGGCAGGTGCGGGGCCGGCTGCTGGCCGTCCTGCGCGAGTCGGCGGACCCGGTGGGCCAGGCGGCGCTGGACGTGGTCTGGGACGAGCCGGTGCAGCGGGCCAGGGCCCTGGACGGCCTCGTCGCCGACGGCCTCGTCGAGCCGCTGGAGGGCGGGTACTACCGCCTCCCGCTCTCCTAGGGCCTGCCCCGTTCCCCTCGCCGGGCCGTTCCCACACCCGCTCCGTCCCCGCTGTTACACAACCGATGGGTAGCCGTGCGTCCGCCGACGGCTGCCCCGCACAGCTCCGTGACAACCGCTCCGTAGCGTCGGCGACGACACGAGGAACAGAGCTGGTCACGGGGATCGGAGGCGGTTCGGATGAGGCACGGCGAGGTGCTCGACTTCGAGGAGTACGTACGCACACGGCAGGACGCGCTGCTGCGCAGCGCCCGCCGGCTCGTCGCCGACCCCGTCGATGCCCAGGACCTGCTCCAGACGGCGCTGGCCCGCACGTTCGGCCGCTGGGACGGCATCGCCGACAAGTCCCTGGCCGACGCCTACCTGCGCCGGGTCATGATCAACACCCGGACCGAGTGGTGGCGCTCCCGCAAGCTGGAGGAGGTGCCCACCGAGCAGCTTCCCGACGCGTGCGTCGACGACCCGACCGAGCAGCACGCCGACCGTGCCCTGCTCATGGACGTCCTGAAGGTGCTGGCCCCGAAGCAGCGCAGCGTCGTCGTGCTGCGCCACTGGGAGCAGATGAGCACCGAGGAGACGGCGGCGGCCCTCGGCATGTCGACGGGTACGGTGAAGTCCACGCTCCATCGCGCGCTCGCCCGGCTCCGCCAGGAGCTGGAGAGCCGTGACCTCGACGCCCGCGCCCTGGGGCGGACCGGGGAGCGGGCGGCCGTACGAGGTGACGAAGGGGGGCGGGAGCGGTGCGCGGCGTAGACGACGGAGACGGCGGGGGCAGACGCCAGGACGGCGGCCCCGGTGCGAGCGGCGGCGACGCCCGGTTCCCGACCGGACGGCGCCGCCCTCGGCGTACCCCCCGGGCGGCGGGGGCGACGGCGGTGGCCGGGCTGGTCGTCGCCGCGGCCGGGCTCTCCCTGGCCGCCTGTTCCACCGGCGGCACCGGCTCGCGCGACGAGGGCGCCGCCCGTACCGACGAGGTGGCCGCGGCCGCCCCCACTCCTTCCCCCTCCGCGACCGCGGGGCCGCAGTCGGCCGAGCGGGTGGATCCGATCGCGCTGCTCAAGGCCGACCCGAAGATCGGCGAGCGGCTCAAGGCGGACCTGAAGCCGTGCGTCGCGGACGCCTACCCGGTGGACGCCTCCTACGGGAACCTCACGAACGCGTCGGCCCCCGACGTCGTCGTGAACGTGATGACCTGCGGCGACGCCGTGGGCATCGGCACGTACGTCTACCGCATGCGCAGCGACCGGTACGAGAACGTCTTCATGGCCGAGGACGCCGCGGTCTACGGGACGATCGACCGGGGCGACCTCGTCGTCACCAAGCAGGTGTACGCGGAGGGCGACCCGGTGGCGTACCCCTCGGGCGAGGACGTGATCACCTACCGCTGGTCGGGGAACAGATTCACCCAGCACGACTGGGTGCACAACGACTACAGCCGCGCGGTCGGCGACGGCCCCGAGGTGGCGCCCTCGCCCAGCGCACCCGCCGCCGACTGACCGGCGGACCCGCCGCTCCCCTCCGCCCGCCGACCGACCGACCGCAGACCCCGGACCGCAGACCGCAGACCGCAGACCGCAGACCGCCGCATCCGAGCCGCCTCCGTTTCCCGCCTCCTCTCCCCGAAGGGCACGCACGATGGCCGAGACCCATGTCCTGTTCGTCGAGGACGACGACGTGATCCGTGAGGCCACCCAGCTCGCCCTGGAGCGGGACGGCTTCCGCGTCACCGCCATGCCCGACGGGCTGTCCGGCCTGGACGCCTTCCGGGCGCAGCGCCCGGACATCGCGCTGCTCGACGTGATGCTGCCGGGCATGGACGGGGTGAGCCTGTGCCGTCGCATCCGCGACGAGTCGACGGTGCCGGTCATCATGCTGTCGGCGCGGGCCGACTCGATCGACGTCGTCCTCGGTCTGGAGGCCGGGGCCGACGACTACGTGACCAAGCCCTTCGACGGCTCGGTGCTCATGGCACGCATCCGGGCCGTGCTGCGCCGCTTCGGGCACGCGGGCGGCGCCGGCGGCGAGCACGGGGACGCGCCGGGCGACGGCGGGGTCCTCGCCTTCGGCGAGCTGGAGGTCGACACCGAGGGCATGGAGGTCCGCCGCGGCGGCCGGCCGGTCGCGCTGACGCCGACCGAGATGCGGCTGCTCCTGGAGTTCTCGGCCGCACCGGGCACCGTCCTGTCCCGGGACAAGCTCCTGGAGCGGGTCTGGGACTACGGCTGGGGCGGTGACACCCGGGTCGTCGACGTCCACGTGCAGCGGCTGCGCGCCAAGATCGGCCAGGACCGGATCGAGACGGTCCGCGGCTTCGGCTACAAGCTCAAGAGCTAGCCCGGCATGATTCCCCACCACTGCGCTCCCGTCCCCGCCGCCTTCCCCTCCCCCTCTCCCGGGACGGGGCCGGTCCGGTGAAGCTGTTCCCCCTGCGGACCGGGGTCCGCTGGAAGATCGCCGTCGCCATCGCGGCGGTCGGCGCGCTCATCGCGGTCACCCTGAGCATCGTCGTGCACAACGCCGCCCGGATCTCGATGCTGGACAACGCGCGCGAGGTCCAGATGGAGCGGCTGCTCTTCGCCCAGCGGATGTACGAGACGTCGAAGCCGAAGGAACCCCGCTTCGGCACGAAGATCAACGACCCGGCGCTGCCGCCGCAGCTCGACCAGCTGATGCGGGACAAGCGGCGGGGCACGTTCGTGCAGGAGCACCGGCACGGCGGGCCGCCCGACGTGTGGGCCGCCGTCCCGCTGGCCAGCGGCGACGTGCTGTCGCTGCACATCCCCTTCGCCGACCGCAGCGCGACGATCATGAGCGATCTGGACCGGGCCCTGGTCATCGGCTCCGTCTCGGTGGTCTTCGGCGGCTGCGCGCTCGGCGTCCTGATCGGCGGCCAGCTCTCGCGGCGGCTGCGGAAGGCCGCCGTCGCGGCCGGCCGGGTCGCCCAGGGCAACACCGAGGTCCGGGTGCGGGACGCCGTCGGCGGGGTCGTACGGGACGAGACCGACGACCTGGCGTGGGCGGTCGACGCCCTCACCGACGCCCTGAACGAGCGGATCGAGGCCGAGCGACGGGTCACCGCGGACATCGCGCACGAGCTGCGGACCCCCGTGACCGGGCTCCTCACGGCGGCCGAGCTGCTGCCGCCGGGGCGCCCGACCGAGCTGGTGCGGGACCGGGCGCAGGCGATGCGGACCCTGGTCGAGGACGTGCTGGAGGTGGCCCGGCTCGACAGTGCGTCGGAGCGGGCCGAGCTCCAGGAGATCGCGCTCGGCGAGTTCGTGGAGCGGCGGGTGCGCGCCCTCGACCCCGGGGTGGTCGTCCGGGTGGTGCACGACTCGTGGGTGAACACCGACCCGCGGCGGCTGGAGCGGGTCCTCGGCAACCTGCTGGCGAACGCGGCCAAGCACGGCAAGCCGCCGGTGGAGGTCACCGTCGAGGGCCGGGTGGTCCGGGTCCGCGACCACGGCCCCGGTTTCCCCGAGGCGCTGCTCAAGGAGGGGCCGAGCCGGTTCCGTACGGGGACGAGCGACCGCGCGGGGCAGGGCCACGGCCTGGGGCTGACCATCGCGTCGGGTCAGGCGCGGGTGCTCGGTGCCCGGCTGACCTTCCGGAACGTCGCGGCCGAGGGGGCGCCGAACGGGGTGGGCGGCGCCATCGCGGTGCTGTGGCTGCCGGACCACGCCCCGACGAACACGGGGAGCTTCCCGGTCCTGCGGCCGGAGTGAGCGGGGGCTCGGAGGGCGTGCGGAGACGGCGGTGGGGCGGGTCCTTCGGGAGAAGGACCCGCCCCACCGCCGTGTGCGTGCCGGGATCAGACGGTCTCGGCGACCTTCGGGGAGTCGTCGCCCGCCGCGGGCTTCGGCGCCGCGGCCGGTCCGGCGCCGCGGAGCGTCACCTCCTTGACGAAGAAGGCGAGCGCGAAGCCGAGGACGGCGACGGCGGAGGCCAGCAGGAAGGCGCCGTGGGTGCCGGTGGCGACGGCGTGCTGGTAGGCCTCGCGGAGCGCGGCCGGCAGCTTGGCCAGGCTGGCCGCGTCGAGCTGCGCGGTCCGCTCGGTCAGGCCGGAGCCGCCGCGGGCGGTCATCTCGTCCTGGACGCGACTGGTGAAGAGCGCGCCCATGACGGCGACGCCGAAGGACGAGCCGAGCGTCCGGAACAGGGTGGTGGAGGAGGAGGCGACGCCCATGTCCTTCATCTCCACGCTGTTCTGGGCGACCAGCATGGTGATCTGCATGAGGAAGCCCATGCCCGCGCCGAGGACGGCCATCCAGACGCCGGAGACCAGCCGCGAGGTGCCGGTGTCCATGGTGGAGAGCAGGAAGAGGCCGATCACCATGAGGGCGCCGCCGGCGATCGGGAAGACCTTGTACTTGCCGGTGCTGGTGGTGACACGGCCGACGACCAGCGAGACGACCATCATCGACAGCAGCATCGGCAGGAGCAGCAGGCCGGAGTTGGTGGCCGAGGCACCCTGGACGGACTGCTGGAAGATCGGCAGGTAGAGGACCGCGCCGAACATCACGAAGCCGGTGATGAAGCCGATCAGGGACATCAGCGTGAAGTTGCGGCTGCGGAAGATGTGCAGCGGCATGATCGGGTCGCTCGCGCGGGTCTCGACGTAGAGGAAGGCGGCGAGCGCGAGGGCGCCGCCGACCGCGAGGCCGATGATCGTGGCGGAGCCCCAGGCGTACTCCGTGCCGCCCCACGTGGTGACGAGGACGATCGCGGTGATGCCGACGGTCAGGAGTCCGGCGCCGAGGAAGTCGATCCGGGTGCCGGTCGCGCGCTGCTTCTTCGGCAGGTGCAGGACGGTGGTGACCATGGCGAGGGCGACGACGCCGAGCGGCAGGTTGATGTAGAAGGACCAGCGCCAGCCCCAGTGGTCGGTGATGGTGCCGCCGACGAGCGGGCCGCCGATCATGGCGAGGGCCATCACGCCGGCCATCATGCCCTGGTACTTGCCCCGCTCGCGGGGCGGGATGAGGTCGCCGATGATCGCCATGACGCCGACCATGAGGCCGCCGGCGCCGAGGCCCTGGACGGTGCGGAAGCCGATGAGCTGGCCCATGTCCTGGGCCATGCCGCTGAGCGCCGAGCCGATCAGGAAGATCACGATCGAGGTGAGGAAGACGCCCTTGCGGCCGAACATGTCGCCGACCTTGCCCCAGAGCGGGGTGGAGGCGGCGGTGGCCAGGGTGTAGGCGGTGACGACCCAGGAGAGGTGCTCCAGGCCGCCGAGCTCGCCGACGATCGTCGGCATGGCAGTGCCGATGATCATGTTGTCGAGCATCGCGAGCAGCATCGCGATCATCAGGGCCAGCAGGACGACACGGACGCTCCGCGCAGGTGGCGCCTCTCCCTCGGCCGTCGTGGGTGTCTCGTTGGTCGCCATGTCTTTCCCTTACTTGCCGCCCGGCTAGTTACTACACTGGGGACGGTAGACGCAGCACTAGCCGGTCGTCAAGTAAGTAAGCGTGGAAGCGAGAGACCATGGCCCAGGCCCGAGGCAACACCCGCCAGCGCATCCAGGACGTGGCTCTCGACCTCTTCGCCGAACAGGGCTACGAGAAGACCTCGCTGCGCGAGATCGCGGAACGCCTCGACGTCACCAAGGCCGCGCTGTACTACCACTTCAAGACCAAGGAAGACATCCTCATCGGGATCTTCGAGGACCTGACCCGGCCCATGGACGAGCTGATCGCCTGGGCCGAGGGGCAGCCGCGCAGCCTGGAGACCAAGCGGGAGGTCCTGCGGCGGTACCAGGTGGCGCTGCGCGCGGCCGAGCCGCTCTTCCGCTTCATCCAGGAGAACCAGGCCACCGTCCGCGAGCTCAGCATCGGCCTGACCTTCAAGGAGCGCATGCTCACGCTCAGCGACCTGATCCAGGAGCCGGACCTCGCGATGACGGACAAGGTCCGCTGCGTCAGCGCCATCTTCACGCTGCACGCGGGCACGTTCTTCATGCAGAACGTCGAGGGCGACCCGGAGGACAAGCACGGGGCCGTCCTCGAGGTCGCCCTCGATCTGATCAGTCAGGCCTATCCGGCCCGGTGACGCGTACGGAGTCGGATCAGATGCCGACGCCGTGGGACCGCAGGAAGGCGGCCGGGTTCACGGCGGAGCCGTAGTTCGGGGTCGTGCGGATCTCGAAGTGCAGGTGGGGGCCGGAGGAGTTGCCGGTGTTGCCCGAAAGGGCGATCTGCTGGCCGGCGCCGACCTTCTGGCCGATGTGCACCTTGATCTTCGACAGGTGGGCGTACTGCGAGTAGCGGCCGTTGGCGTGCTTGACGACGATCGCGTTGCCGTACGCGGGGCCGTCACCGCCGCCGTTCGGGCCGGCCTTCACGACGGTGCCGGCGGCCGTGGCCTTGACCGGGGTGCCGACCGGGACGGCGAAGTCCTGGCCGGAGTGCTTGTGGGCCCACATGGCGCCGCCCTGGTTGAAGCTGGCGCTCAGCGTGTAGGAGCTGACCGGCTTGACCCAGGCGGGGGCCTTCTTCGCCGTGACGGCCTTCTTCGCGACCGCGGCCTTCACGGCCGCCGTCTTGGCCGCCGCGGCCTTCACCTGGGCGGCGACGTGGGCCTGGGTCTCGGCCTGGGCGGCGACCGCGGCGGACGCGGTCACGGCGACCGGGGCGACGGCCTTGCCCTCGGCGGCGAAGGCGGACCCTGCTCCGGCCACCAGCGACGCTCCCAGACCCGCGGCGGCGAGGGCGACGGCGGCGGTACGGGTGGCGGGGTTCATGACGCGCTTCGACATACGGGGGAAAACCTCCGGGAAGTACGGGACCCGACGCGGAAGGGGCTCTGCGTCGGGCTTGCTCATCCTTGGTAACCCGGACCCCCACCCAGCCCAAAACCCCCCATCTACGACATAGCGTCGTAGCGATCTCCCGGGCAGATCGCCTCTTGACGGCCTTGGCTTCACATCTTGAAACCGGACATACCGCCACAAGAAAACCGGTTTAACCCCATGTCGCGGGTGCCCTGAACCGCCCGAAAGGCCACCTCCCGCCCGGTTCGGGACCCCGGGGGACCAAGGTCCCGACGGTTCGCACCGAAAAGACCGAATCGCGCGCAATGAGCGCCACTATTCCTGTTAGTACCCTTCGAAACCCCTGTGCGCCTTGTCACCAGCCCGCCGCCCCCGTTGCGACCTGGGTCACGCGACCGGGGGCTCCGGAACCCCGTCCCGGACTACGCTGACCGCTTCGGGGACCCACGGGGGGACACACATGGAACCGGCACTCATCGGCACGCGCCTCGCCTCGGCCGCCATCGGCCCGATCCTGAAGAAACTGCTGGTCAGCGACGGTCCGGGGGCGGGACTCACCGGCAAGGCCGACAAGGTCAGGCTCTCCGGCCTCCTCTCCTTCCGCGGCGAGAAGCGCACCCTCGCCGAGAAGGACGTCCGCGGGCTCGCGGCCACCCTGGTCGAGCGCTCCCTCGGCGGGGGCGGCGAAGCCCCCTTCCCCGCCGACGAGGCCACCGCCGTCACCACCACCCTGGGCACGACGCTCCTCGCCCTGGGCGACCTCGACATGGACGACGTCCAGGCCGTCCGCCTCGGCCACCGCGCGCTCGCCCGCCGCCTGCGGGCCGCCGCCCCCGCGCCCGACGGCCTCTCCACCGACGCGGTCCTCTATCTGGAGACCCTCACCGAGTGGGCCTGCCTGCACATCCTGGAGTTCTTCACCCAGCGCTCCACCTTCGTCCCCCGCAGCCTGGTGGAGCAGACCCGGGGCCAGTCCGAGCTCATCGCCAAGATCGACGAGGTCATCCGCCGCACCCCCCGGGCCGACGGCCACGACGCGGAGTTCGAGCGCCGCTACCTGGCCCATCTGGCCCGCAAGCACGGCCGCCTCACCATCTACGGCCTCGACCTGCGCCACTCACCGGACGCGTGGCCGCTGGACCTCGCCTACCTGGCGCTGGAGGCGACGGAGAAGGCGGCCGGGCCCGGCCGCCCGCCGACCGGACCCGAGGACCTCGCCGCCCCTCCGGACCAGGAGGCGACCGTCCGCGCCGACCTGGCGCTCACCCGCCACGACAGGATCCTGCTCCGCGGCCTCGCCGGCTCCGGCAAGACCACCCTCGTCCAGTGGCTCACCGTCTCCGCCGCGAACGAGGTGCGCGCCGACGGCATGGCCTACCTCGACGGCCGCGTCCCCTTCGTCCTGCCGCTGCGCGCCCTCACCCGCCACGGCGAGCGGCTCCCCGCCCCCGACCGCTTCCTCTCCGCCGCCGGCTGCCCGCTCACCCCGCCCGAGGGCTGGGCCGACCGGGTCCTGGCCGACGGGCGGGGCCTGATCCTCGTCGACGGCATCGACGAGATCCCCGAGGCCGAGCGGGGCCGGGCCCGCTCATGGCTCCGCGACCTCCTCGACGCCTACGACGGCAACCGCTGGCTCGTCACCTCCCGCCCCACCGCCGTACGGGACGACTGGCTGGCCGGCGACGGCTTCGCCGAGCTGACCCTCGCGCCCATGAACCGCACCCAGGTCGCCACCTTCGTCCGCCGGTGGCACCGGGCCGCCGGGTCCGCGGCGGAGCCGTACGAGCAGCCGCTGCTCGACGCCCTGCGCGCCACCGAGCACGTCGCCCGGCTCGCCACCAGTCCCCTCATGTGCGGCCTCGTCTGCGCCCTCCACCTCGACCGGCGCGGCTTCCTGCCCCGTGGGCGCAAGGCGCTCTACGAGGCCGCGCTGTCCCTGCTCCTCTCCCGGCGCGACCGGGAGCGGGACATGGGCGCCCCGTACGGCGTCGACCTCGACGAGGCGCCGCAGATCCAGCTGGTCCAGCGCCTCGCGTACTGGCTGACGCTCAACGGCCGCACCCAGATGGACCGCGACCACGCGGAGGCGACCGTCGCCGAGGCCCTCCCGGCCGTCCCCGAGGCGGCCGCGTACGGCCCGGACCAGGTCTTCACCCACCTCCTGCACCGCAGCGGGCTGCTCCGCGAGCCGACGGCGGACACGGTCGAGTTCGTCCACCGCACCTTCCAGGACTACCTGGCCGCCAAGGCCCTGGTGGACCGCTGGGACATCGGCGTCCTCGCCCGGCACGCCGCCGACGACCAGTGGGAGGACGTCATCCGCATGGCGGTCGGGCACGCCCGGCCACGGGAGTGCGCGGACATCCTGCGCGAGCTCCTGGCCGCCGCCGACGCGACCGACGACCGCGGGGTCCAGCTGCGCGTCCTGGTGCTGGCCGCGACGGCCCTGGACCACGCGACGGAGGTCGAGCCCGGTATCCGCGCCGAGATCCTGGCCAGGACGGCGGAGATCGTGCCGCCCCGCACCGCGGCCGAGGCCCGGCAGCTGGCCTCGGCCGGCCGCATGGTCCTCGGCCTGCTGCCGGGCCCCGAGGAGGCCGACGAGCGGGCGGCCCGCCTGTCGACGGTGACGGCCTCCCACATCCCGGGCGACGCGGCGCTCCTCTACCTCTCCCGGTTCGCCGGGCACCCCTCGCTCCACGTCCGCTCCCAGCTGGTCTGGGCCTGGCAGTGGTTCGAGACCCGCCCCTACGCCGAACAGGTCGTGGCCCGGCTCGACCCCACCGACCTGCGCTACTCCGTCCACGACGACGCCCAGGCCGCGGAGCTCCTCGGGCTCGGCCTGCGGCCCGAGCAGCTGCAGATCCACCGCCGGGTCTCCCCCGCCGCACGGGCCGACCTCCTGGAGCGGTGCGACCCCCGCGTGCTCCGGCTGGAGCCGGCCGAGCTCCGGCCCGAGCTCGGCCCCCTGTCGGCGCTGACCCGGCTGGACGAGCTCTTCCTCGACGTCTCCCCCCACACCCCGTGGTCGGCCGCCGACCTCCCCGGCTCCCTGACCCGGCTCCTCGTCACGGGGCTGCCCGAGGACGGGCTGCGGCGGCTCCCCCGCCCGGGACGGCTGCGCGAGCTGTACCTGTGGAACGTGCCGGGCCTCGCCCCCGGGGACTGGGACGACCTGGCCGGTCTGCCTGCCGTGGTGTCGCTGGCCCTGAGCGACGCGCAGGTGCGCGGCTGCCCCGCCGGGACGGTCCTGCCCGGGCTCGAAACCCTGTGCCTCTCCCACGTCGACGGGACCGCCTTCCCCCGGCTGGCCGGGGTGTTCCCCGGCCTGCGCCACCTCCGGCTGTACCCGGCCCGCAGCGAGCCGGTGGACCTCGCGCCGCTGGCCGCCCTCACCGGGCTCGCCACGGTCCGCTCGGAGGGCCCCGTGACGGGCGCCGGGCAGCTGGGCCCGGAGGTGCGCGTCACCGCCCCGTGAGGCGGGGCGGCCACGGCCGTCGCACGGCGAGAAAAGGGGCGGGGGCGGAGAAAAACGGGGGTTTGGTTGCCGCCCCCTCCCGCGCTTCGTCGCCCTTCCTTTTCTCGATCTTTGTGCTCCCCCTCCCCCATCTCTCCCGCAG
>NZ_JBVJMN010000081.1:0-32364 GCF_055584185.1 Streptomyces sp. NPDC104202
GAACCACAACGGCACCAACCCCACCGGCACCACGGAACCCGTCGCGTTCACCCCACTCACCAGCCGCTCACGCTCCACCCCGTCCAGGACGTCGACCGCGCCGACGGGCCGGTCCGTGTCCATGACCGCGGCACGCAGGACGCGCTCCAGCCGGCGCAGGATCCGTTCGGCCGACGCGTGGTCGAAGAGGTCGGGGCGGTAGTCGAGGCGCACCTGCACGCCGGCGGCCGTGCGGGAGACGACGAGGGTGAGGGGGTAGTGGGTGGCGTCACGGCCCTTGGCTCCGACGAGGCGCAGCCCGGAGTCGAGCCGGGTTCCCTCGGCGGCCGGGTCCACGGGGTAGTTCTCGACGAGGACGGTGGTGTCGAAGAGCTCGCCGACGCCGGCGAGTGCCTGGATCTCGGCGAGGCCGAGGTGCTGGTGCGGGCCGAGGTCGGCCTGTTCGTTCTGGAGGCGGGCGAGGGCCTTCGACCACGGTTCGTCGTGGTCGAGGGCCACGCGCACCGGGACGGTGTTGATGAAGAGGCCGACCATGGACTCGACACCGGGCACCTCGGCCGGGCGGCCGGCCACGGTGGTGCCGAAGACGACGTCGTCGCGGCCGGTGAGGCGGCCCAGCACGACGGCCCAGGCGAGCTGGACGACGGTGTTCAGGGTGACCGCGCCGGAGGCGGCGAGTTCCGCGATGCCGTCGCCGAGGTCGGCGGGGAGCAGGGACTCGACGCGCTCCGGCATGCGGGCCTCGCGGCCGGCGTCGGCGGGGGCCAGGCGGGTGGCCTCCTCGACGCCGGCCAGGGTGCGCCGCCAGACCTGCTCGGTCTCCGTACGGTCCTGGGCGGCCAGCCACCGGAGGTAGTTCTTGTACGGGGTGACGGGCGGCAGGGCCTGTTCGCCCTGCTCGTACACGGTGAACAGTTCGCGCAGCACGACCGGCATGGACCAGCCGTCGAGCAGGATGTGGTGGTTGGTGACGACCAGCCGGTGCAGGTCGTCCTCACGGCGGATCAGGAGGCAGCGGATCAGCGGCGGCGCGGCCAGGTCGAAGCGCTCGGCGCGGTCCCGGTCGGCGAGGCGCACGAGTTCGGCCTCCCTCTCCTCCGCCGGCAGCCGGGTGAGGTCGGCCTCGCGCCAGGGCAGGTCCACCTCGCGGAGGAGGAACTGCACCGGCTTCCCGGAGCGTACGGAGCGGAATCCGGCGCGCAGGTTGGCGTGACGGCGGAGCAGGGCGGCCATCGCGTCCTTGAGGCGGTTCGCGTCGAGCGGTCCCTCCAGGTCGACGGCGAGCTGGACGGCGTAGACGTCGGGGCCTTCGCCGTCGTCGAGCAGGGAGTGGAACAGGAGACCTTCCTGCAGGGGGGACAGGGGCAGGACGCCCTCGAGTCCGGACGGCTTGCGGGCCGGTCGGCTGGTGTGCGTCACGTCAGATCCTCCAGGTCGGCCAGGTCGGCCTCGAGCTCGTCGATCTCGTCCTGGTCCAGGTCTGCCAGGGAGAGGTCGGATGTCGTCAGACTGCGGGGGGCGCCGCCGGCGGGGGCGGCGAGTGCGGTGCTGTACCGCGTGAGGGCGTCCAGGGCCTCGAACCAGAGGCCGGTGAGGGACTCGACGTCGGCCTCCTCGAAGAGTCCGCCGGGCCAGGTCCAGGTGACGGTCAGTTCGGGTCCGGAGGGACGGTCGTGGGTGACCGCGTTGACCTCCAGGCTGTGGGCGAACGGCAGGTCCGGGTCGGTCGGGGCGATGCGTACGTCCTCGGGCGCGGCGCCCCAGTCGGCGGTGCCGGCGGAGTGGTCGGTGCGGACGCGGCCCAGGTAGTTGAAGCCGATCTGCGGTCCGGCGCCGCCCGCGAGGAGCTCGGCGGTGCGCGGGTTGAGGTGGCGGAGCAGGCCGTATCCGGCGCCCTTGGCGGGGACCGCGCGGATCTGGCCGCTCACCCGGCGCAGGGCCTCTCCGGCGGCGGGGGCTCCGCCGCGGACCTCGTGCCACCTGACGCCGGGGTCGAGGCGCAGCGGGTGCATGGTGGTGAACCAGCCGACGGTGCGGGAGAGTTCGGCGCCGTCGTCGTCGCCGCGGCCGTGGCCCTCCACGTCGAGGAGCACGGGTCCGGCGCCGGGCGCGCCGCGCCTGCGGCCGCGCCGCCATTCGGCGAGGGCGAGGGCGAGGGCGGTGAGCAGGATCTCGTCGGGGCTGGTCCCGGTCGCCGTGGGCACCGCGGTGAGCAGGGGCTCGGTGCGGTCGGCGGGGAGGGTGCGGGAGCTGCGGCGGGTGGTGGCGTGGGTGTCGACGGCGGGGTCGAGAGGGCGCCCGGCGAGCAGCGGGTCGGCTTCCGCGGTCATCCGCTCCCACAGCGGGAGTTCGGCCTCGGCGGCGGCGGTGAGGGCGCGGTCGGCGAGGAGGCGGGCCCAGGTGCGGAAGGAGGTGCGGACGGCGGCGACCTCGGTGTCGCGGCCGGCTTCGGCGTCGGTCCAGCAGGTCATGAGTTCGGGGACGAGGACGCGCCAGGAGACACCGTCGACGACGAGGTGGTGGGCGAGGATCAGGAGGCGTCCGGCGCGGTCGGGTCCGGCGTCGAACCAGACGGCGCGGAGCATGTCGCCGCGGTCGGGGTCGAGGGCCCGGCGGGCGGTCTCGGCGTGGTCGGTGAGGAGGGGGGCGAGGGCGTCGTCGGGGACGGCGGTGATGTCGACCCGGGTGACGCGGTCGGCGGCGTCGGTCTTGCCGGCGGGCGGGACTTCCAGGGTCCACGGGCCGGGCGCGGTCCGGTCGAGGCGGGCGCGGAGCAGGTCGTGTCCGTCGAGGACGGCCTGGACGGCGGCGATCAGGGCGGGTTGGCCGAGGCCCGCGGGGGTGCGGAGCAGGACGGACTGGTTGAAGCCCTCGACGGGGCCGCCGAGGCCGCGCAGCCACTCCATGATCGGGGTGGCGGGCACGGTGCCGGTGCCGTCGTCGGGGGTGTGCGGGGTGTCGGCGCCCGGGGCGGTCGCGGCGAGGGCGAGGGCCTCGACGGTCTGGTGCTGGAAGATGTCGCGCGGGGTGAGGACGAGTCCGGCCTCGCGGGCCCGGCTGACGAGCTGGATGGAGACGATGCTGTCGCCGCCCATGGCGAAGAAGTTGTCGTCCACGGCGACCTGGGGGACGCCGAGCAGGTCGGCGAAGAGTCCGCAGAGGAGCTGCTCGCGCTCGTTGCGCGGGGCGCGGTCGCCGCCGCCCTCGTACCGGGGTGCGGGCAGGGCTCGGCGGTCCAGCTTTCCGGTGCGGGTGAGGGGCAGTGCGGCGAGTTCGACGAACGCGGCGGGCGTCATGTAGTCCGGCAGCAGGGCCGCGACGTGGGCGCGGAGCGCGTCGGCGTCGAGGGGGCGGCCGGCGGCCGGGACGGCGTAGGCGACCAGGCGCTTGTCGCCGGGGCGGTCCTCGCGGACGACGACCACGGTCTGGGCGACGGCCGGGTGGGCGGCGACGGCGGCCTCGACCTCGCCGAGTTCGATGCGGAAGCCGCGGACCTTGACCTGGGCGTCGGCGCGGCCGGCGAACTCCAGGGTGCCGTCGGCGCGCCAGCGGACCCGGTCGCCGGTGCGGTACATGCGCGCGCCGGGCGGGCCGTACGGGTCGGCGACGAAGCGTTCGGCGCTGAGGCCGGGGCGGCCGGTGTAGCCGCGGGCCAGGCCCTCGCCGGCGACGTACAGCTCACCGGTGACGCCGTCGGGGACGGGCCGCAGGGCCGTGTCGAGGACGTAGACGCGGGTGTTGTCGAGGGGGCGGCCGATGGGGAAGGAGTTGCGGGCGACGTCCTCCTCGGTGAGGGCGTGGTGGACGACGCAGAGGGTGGTCTCGGTGGGGCCGTAGCTGTTGGTGAGGCGGGCTCCTGCGGTCTGCTCCAGGACCTTGCGGACGGCGGTGGCCGAGGCGGTGTCACCGCCGACGTAGATGTCGCGGAGGTCGCGGAAGGCGGTGGCGTGGTTCTCGGCGAGGAGGCGGAACACGCCCTCGCTGAAGAGGCCGACGGTGACGCGGTGCCGGGTCATGGTCGCGGCCAGGGAGGCGATGTCGGTGGCGTCGCCGTCGGTGGCGACGATCCTGGCGCCGTTGAGGAGGGGGCCCCACAGTTCGTAGGTGGAGGCGTCGAAGGACGGCGGGGAGTGCATGAGCACCCGGTCGTCGGCGCCGTGGCCCCAGTAGCGGTCGCGGGCGAGCCCGGCGACGTTGCGGTGGGTGACGGCGACGCCCTTCGGCTCACCGGTGGAGCCGGAGGTGTACATGACGTACGCGAGCCGGTCGGGGTGGACGGCGGGCGGTTCGGCGCCGGGCGCGCCGGCCGGCGGGTTCCCGGCGTCGACGAGCAGGACGGGCGCGGCGCCCTCCGGGACGCGGTCGGCGGTGGCCGTCTCGGCGAGGACGAGGACGGTCGCGGTGCCGTCGAGGATGCGGCGGGTGCGGGCCTCGGGGCTGCGCACGTCCAGCGGGACGTACACGCCGCCGGCCTTGGCGACGGCGACGGTCGCCACGACGTGGGCGGCGCGGTCGGCGAGGAGCAGCGCGATCCGGTCCTCGGGGCGGACGCCGCGGCCGAGCAGGGCGCCGGCGAGGCGGTCGGAGCGGGCGTCGAGTTCGGCGTAGGTGAGGGCGAGGTCGCCGCGGACGAGGGCGATGGCCTCCGGGGTGCGGGCGGCCTGGCGGCGGAACAGTTCGGGCAGCGACGCCTCGGGGCGCGGGTGGTCGGTGTCGTTGCGGGCGACGAGGAGGTCGTGGAGTTCCGCGTCGTCGAGGACCGCGAGGCCGCTGATCGGCAGTTCGGGGGTGTGGGCGGCGGCGGTGAGAAGGCGCTGGAGCCGGGTGGCGAGGGTTTCCGCGGTGGAGCGGTCGAACAGGTCGAGGGCGTACTCGATCCGGCCGAGGATGCCGTCGGCGGCGCCGTCGGCGGTGTGCCGCTCCCAGAGGCTGACGGACAGGTCGAACTTGGCGACCGGGGCGTCGGCGCCCTCGACCTCGACCCGCAGGCCGGGCAGGTCGATCTCGGCCCGGGCGGTGTTGTGGAGGATCAGCATGATCTGGAAGAGCGGGTGGCGGGCCAGCGACCGCACCGGGTTCAGCTCCTCCACCAGCCGCTCGAACGGCAGGTCCTGGTGGGTGTAGGCGGCGAGGTCGGTCTCGCGGACCCGGGCGAGCAGGTCGCGGAAGGTCGGGTCGCCGGCGGTGTCGGTGCGCAGGACCAGGGTGTTGACGAAGAAGCCGACGAGTTCGTCGAGGGCGTCGTCGGTGCGTCCGGCGATGGGGGTGCCGATGGGGATGTCGCCGCCGGCGCCGAGCCGGGTCAGCAGGGCGGCGAGGCCGGCCTGGAGGACCATGAAGAGGCTGACGCCGTGGGCGCGGGCGAGCGCGGCGAGCGCGGCGTGCGTCTCGGCGTCGAGCTCCAGCGGCACGTTGTCGCCGCGGTAGGTGGCCACTTCGGGCCGGGGCCGGTCGGTGGGCAGGTCGAGCTCCTCGGGGAGGCCGTCGAGGGCGTCCCTCCAGTGGTGGAGCTGGCGGGTGAGCTGGCTGTCGGGGTCGGTCTCGTCGCCCATGACGCCGCGCTGCCACAGGGTGTAGTCGGCGTACTGGACGGGCAGGGGCTCCCACGCGGGCGCGGTGCCGCGGGTCCGGGCGGTGTAGGCCCGGGACAGGTCGGCGAGCAGCGGGGTGAGGGACCAGCCGTCGCTGGCGATGTGGTGGGTGACGAGGACGAGCACGCCGTCGCCGTCGCCGTCGGCGGTGAGCAGGCGGGCCCGCAGCGGCGGCTGTACGGTCAGGTCGAAGCCGCCGAGGACGGTGTCGGTGATCGCCTGCTCCAGCTCGGCGGCGGGGACGGTGTGCTCGTCGAGGACGGCGGCGCCCTCGACGGGGCCGAGGACGTGCTGGCGGGGGACGCCGTCGGTCTCGGGGAAGACGGTGCGCAGGCTCTCGTGCCGGTCGGTGACGTCGCGGAGGGCGGCGCGCAGGGCGGCCCGGTCGGGCGTGCCGGTGAGGCGGAGCACGAGGGGCACGTTGTAGGTGGCGTTGGGGCCTTCGAGCCGGTTGAGGAACCACAGCCGGGTCTGGGCGAAGGAGAGCGGGACGCGGTCGCCCCGGTCGGCGGGGACGAGCGCGGGGCGCGTCTCGCCGGGGGTGGTGAGCCGGGTGGCGACGCCGGCGACGGTGGGGGCGTCGAAGAGCGCCTTGACACCGACGCGGACGCCGAGGGTGGAGGCGATCCTGCTGAGCAGGCGCATGGCGAGCAGGGAGTGGCCGCCGAGGGCGAAGAAGTCGTCGTCGACGCCGACGCGTGCGACGCCGAGGACGTCGGCGAAGAGGCCGGCGAGGATCTCCTCCTCCGGGGTGCGCGGGGCGCGGGTCACCGGTCCGCCGACGGACTCGGGTGCGGGCAGCGCGGCCCGGTCCACCTTGCCGTTGGCCGTGAGCGGGAGCGCGTCGAGGACGACGACGGCGGTGGGCGTCATGTACTCGGGGAGCACCTGGGCGACGTGGGCGCGGACGCGGTCGGGCACGAGCCGCTCCCCGGGGGCGGGGACGACGTAGGCGGTGAGCCGCTTGTCGTCCGGCTGGTCCTCGCGGACCAGCGGGAGGGCCTGGCGGACGCCGGGGGCGGACAGCAGGGCGGCCTCGACCTCGCCGAGTTCGATCCGGAAGCCGCGGACCTTGACCTGGTGGTCCGCGCGGCCGACGTACTCCAGGACGCCCGCGGAGTTCCAGCGGACCCGGTCGCCGGTGCGGTACATGCGGGCGCCGGAGGGTCCGTAGGGGTCGGCGACGAACCGTTCGGCGGTGCCGGCGGGGCGGCCGAGGTAGCCGCGTGCCAGGCCGCTCCCGGCGATGTAGAGGTCGCCGGTGACGCCGTCGGGGACAGGGAGCAGGGCCGCGTCGAGGACGTAGGCGCGGGTGTTCCACATGGGGCGGCCGAGCGGGACCGGTCCGGCGGCGAGCGGGGCGCCGGCCGGGACGCGGTGGTCGAGGACGCCGACGGTGGTCTCGGTGGGGCCGTAGTGGTTGACGACGGCGACCTGCGGGTGCCGGGCGCGCCAGGCGGCGAGCTGTTCGGCGTGCAGGGCCTCGCCGCCGGTCATCAGCTCGGCGGTCGGGGAGAGTTCGTCGGGCAGGGTGTCGAGGAGGGGCAGGTGGCTGGGCGTGGCCTTGAGGAAGGTCAGGCCGCCGGGGACGTCGAGGGTCTCGTCGAGGTCGCCGACGTGGAGGCAGCCGCCGGCGAGGAGGGTGCCGTAGAGGGTGGTGAGGCCGAGGTCGAAGGAGAGCGGCGAGTGGAGCAGGGTGCGTCCGCGCAGGCCGGGGTACTCGGCGGCGCAGCGCACCACGTAGTCCACCAGGGCCCGCTGCTCGACGACGACGCCCTTGGGCGTGCCGGTGGAGCCGGAGGTGTAGACGACGTACGCGGCGTCGTGGGGGGTGACGGGCGCGGTGCGGTCGGACGCGGCCGGTGCGTCGGTGCGGGCGCGGTCGAGCGCGTCGGCGGTGTCGGGGGCGTCCAGGACGAGGACGCGGGCACCGGCGGCGGCCAGGTGCGGGGCGGCGTCCAGGGTGGTGGCGGCGGTGAGGACGAGGGCGGGCCGGGCGTCGGCGAGGAGCCGGGTGACGCGCTCGCCGGGGTGGTCGGGGTCGAGCGGCAGGTAGGCGGCGCCGGCCTTGCCGACGGCGAGCATGGCCGCGACGGCGTCGGCGGAGCGGGGCAGGGCGAGGGCGACCAGGGTGTCCTGGCCGACGCCGTGCTCCAGGAGCAGGTGGGCGAGGCGGTTGGCGCGGGCGTCGAGCCCGGCGTAGCTGAGCCGTTCGTCGCCGCAGACGACGGCGGGGGCGTCCGGGGTGCGGGCGGCCTGCGCCTCGAAGAGCTGCGGGAGGGTGGCGTCGGGGGTGTCGTGGCCGGTGGCGTTGCGGGTGACGAGCAGGTCGTGCCGTTCGCTGCCGTCCATGACGGCGAGGCGGGCGAGCGGCCGGTGCGGGTCGCCGAGGGCGGATTCGAGGAGCCGGACGAAGCGGCCGGCGAGGGCCTCGACGGTGGGCCGGTCGAACAGGTCGGCGGAGTAGCCGGCGGCGGCCTCGACACCCTGCGGTTCGCCGTGCTCGTCGTACCGTTCGGCGACGGAGAGGAGCAGGTCGAACTTGGCCATGTCGGGGTCGATCTGGGCGACGTCGGCACGCAGGCCGGGGAAGTCGACCTCGGGGCGGTCCAGGTTCTGCAGGACGAGCTTGATCTGGAACAGCGGGTGGCGGTTGAGCGAGCGGCGCGGGTTGAGCGCCTCCACGAGCCGTTCGAACGGCAGGTCCTGGTGGGCGAAGGCGGCGATGTCCGCGGTGCGGACGCGCTCCAGGAGTTCGGCGAAGGTGGGGTCGCCGGAGGTGTCGGTGCGCAGCACGAGGGAGTTGACGAAGAAGCCGACCACGTCGTCGAGGGCCTCGTCGCCCCGGCCGACGACCGAGCCGCCGATCGGGATGTCGGTGCCGGCGCCGAGGCGGGTGAGGAGGGCGGCGAGCGTGGCGTGCAGCACCATGAAGGGGGTCACGCCGTGGGCGCGGGCGAGGCCGAGCAGGGCGCGGTGGGTCTCGGGGCCGAGCTGGAAGGGCACGAGGCCGCCGCGGTGGCTGGGCAGCGCGGGCCGGGGCCGGTCGGTCGGGAGCGCGAGCTCCTCGGGGAGGCCGGCGAGGGCGTCCTTCCAGTAGGCGATCTGGGCGGAGAGGACGCTGTCCGGGTCGCTCTCGTCGCCGAGCCGCTCGCGCTGCCACAGGGTGTGGTCGGCGTACTGGACGGGCAGCGGGGTCCAGTCGGGGAGGCGGCCTCCGACGGCGGCGGCGTAGGCGACGCTGAGGTCGCGGGCGAGCGGGGCGGTGGACCAGCCGTCGCCGGCGATGTGGTGGACGACGACGACGAGGACGTGGGTCTCGGGTCCTGTCGCGATGAGCCGGGCGCGGAACGGGGCCTCGCGGGTGATGTCGAAGCCGCGGCCGACGGCTGCGGCGACGAGCGCGTCGGCGTCGGGGCCGGCGGCGGTGACGACGTCGAGGACGGGGCGGGCCCGCTCGGGGTCCAGGACGAGCTGGTGGGGGACGCCGTCGGTCTCGGGGAAGACGGTCCGCAGGCTCTCGTGGCGGGTGGCGACGTCGGCGAGGGCGCGGCGCAGGGCGTCGTGGTCGAGCGGACCGGAGAGCCGCAGCACCAGGGGGATGTTGTAGGTGCCGTCGGCGGGGTCCATCCGGTTGAGGAACCACAGGCCCCGCTGGGCGTAGGACAGCGGGAGCCGGTCGGGGCGTTCGCGGCGGGCGAGGCCGCCGCGGGCCGGTCCCGCGTCGGCGAGCCGGGCGGCGAGACCTGCGACGGTCGGCGTCTCGAAGACCGCCGCCACCTCCAGGTCCGTGTCCAGGGCGGTGCGGATCCGGGCGACGAGGCGGGTGGCGAGGAGGGAGTGGCCGCCGAGGGCGAAGAAGTCGTCGTCGAGGCCGACCCGGTCGAGGCCGAGCATGTCGGCGAAGACGCCGCACAGGATCTCCTCCTGCGGGGTGCGCGGGGCGCGGCGTTCGGCCGTGGTGAAGTCGGGGGCGGGCAGGGCCTTGCGGTCGGTCTTGCCGTTCGGGGTGAGCGGCATGGCGGGCAGGGCGACGAGGACGGCGGGGACGAGGTGTTCGGGCAGTGCGGCGGCGAGGGCCTCGCGCAGGGCGCGGACGTCGTCGTCGCCGACGACGTAACCGACGAGGTGGCGGTGTCCGCCGGGCCCGGGGACGACCGCGGCGGCGGCGTCGGTGACGCCGGGCAGGGCTCGCAGGTGGGCCTCGACCTCGCCGAGTTCGATGCGCTGGCCGCGGATCTTGACCTGGGCGTCGCGCCGGCCGATGAACTCCAGCTGCCCGTCGGGGCGGTGGCGGACGAGGTCGCCGGTGCGGTACATGAGGCTGCCGTCGGCGGCGAACGGGTCGGGGACGAACGCGGCGGCGGTGCGCTCGGGGTCGCCGAGGTACCCGAGGCCGACGCCCACGCCGGCCACGTACAGGTCGCCGGCGGTGCCGGGCGGGACGAGCTGCCGCTCGTCGCTGAGGACGTAGAGGGTGGTGTTGCGGACGGCGTGGCCGATGGGGGCGGTGATGCGCCGCTCGTCGAGGGTGTCGGGGGTGAGGACGGCGTGGGTGACGTCGTCGGAGCACTCGGTGGGTCCGTACGCGTTCATCATCGGGATGCCGGGGAAGCGGGCGAACCAGCGGCGGCAGAGGTCGGCGGGGAGTTCCTCGCCGGTGACGACGAGCCAGCGCAGGGCGGGCAGGGCGGGGACCTCGGCACCCTCGTCCCAGGTGTCCAGGGCCGCGCGCAGCAGGGAGGGGACGACCTCCAGGACGGTGACCCCGTCGTGGCCGACGAGGCGGAACAGCCCCAGCGGGTCGGCGGCGAGGAGCCGGCCGACCGCCAGGACGCGGCCGCCGGTGAGCAGCGGGGCGATCATCTGCCAGACGGAGACGTCGAAGGTGAGGGGGGCGTTCTGGACGACGGTGTCGGCGCCGGTGAGGCTGAGGTCGTCGACCTTGGCGAGCAGGTGGTTGTTCATGCCCCGGTGGTGGACCATCGCGCCCTTGGGGCGGCCGGTGGAGCCGGAGGTGAAGATGACGTACGCGAGCTGGTCGCCGGCCGGGGCGGTGGGGTCGGCGGCTGGGGCGGGGCCGGCCGGTTCGTCGACCGCGAGGGCCTGCGTCCCGGTTCCGGCGACGACGGCGGCGCCGGTCTCCTCGTGGCCGGGGCCCGTGAGGAGCCAGGCGGCGGAGGCGTCGGCGAGCAGGGAGGCGTTCCGTTCGTGCGGCGCGCGGGTGTCCAGCGGGAGGTAGGCGGCGGACGCGGCCTGGATGCCGAGGAAGGCGGTGATCGCGGCGGCGCCGCGGTCGGCGAGGACGGCGACGACGGTGTCCCGGCGGGCGCCGCGGGCGCGCAGCCGGGCGGCGAGCCGGTCGACGCGCTCCATGAGCGCGGCGTAGGTGACGTCGCCGTGGTCGTCGGTGACGGCGACGGCCTCGGGGTGCTCGGCGGCGACGGCGCGGACGCGGCCCACGACGTCGGTCATGGTCTCGGGCGCGGCGGTGTCGTTCCAGGCGACGAGGAGGCGGTGGGTCTCCTCGTCCGAGAGGAGCGGGGCGCTGCCGATGCGGGTGTCGGGGGCGGCCGTGGCGGCTTCGGCGAGCCGGGCGAGGCGGGCCAGGACCGCTTCGGCGGTGGTGCGGTCGAAGAGGTCGGTGCGGAACTCCAGGGCGAGGAACAGGCCGGCCTCGTCGCCGTCGGGGCCGCGGTGCTCGCGGACGTTGAACGACAGGTCGAACTTGGCGGTGCCGGTGGGCACGTCGACCAGGCCGAGGGCGAGCCCGTCGACGGCGGGCAGGGACCGCTCCGAGCTGTCCATGGAGATCATGACCTGGAACAGCGGGTGGTGGGAGGCGGAGCGGGCCGGGTTGAGCACCTCGACCAGCCGCTCGAAGGGGAGCTCCTGGTGCGCGTAGGCGTCCAGGTTGCTCGTGCGGACGCGGGCGAGGAGTTCGGCGAAGGTGGGGTCGCCGGAAGTGTCGGTGCGCAGCACGAGGGTGTTGGTGAAGAAGCCGACGAGGGCGTCGAGGCCGTCCTCGGGGCGGCCGGTGACGGGCGTGCCGAGGGCGATGTCGGTTCCGGCTCCGAGCCGGGTCAGCAGGGTGGCGACGAGGGTCTGGACGACCATGAAGGTGCTGGTGCCGGTGGCGCGGGCGAGCGCGGCGAGGCGGCGGTGGGCGGCCGCGTCGAGGTCGAGGGCGACGAGGTCGGCGGGGGCCGCGGAACCGGCGCCGCGGGGGTGGTCGGCGGGCAGGTCGAGGTGGTCGGGCAGGCCGTCGAGCTGCCGCTTCCAGAAGGCGATCTGGCGGGCGGCGGAGCTGTCCGGGTCGCTCTCGTCGCCGAGTGCGCGTCGCTGCCAGGCCGCGTAGTCGGCGTACTGGACGGCGAGCGGGGCCCGGGCGGGGGCGTGGCCGGCGCGGCGGGCCGTGTAGGCGTCGGTGAGGTCGCCGAGCAGCGGGGCGAGGGAGCCCGCGTCGGCGGCGATGTGGTGGAGCAGGAGCAGGAGGACGTGCCGGTCGGGGGCGAGGGCGAACAGGGTGGCCCGCAGCGGGGGTTCGCCGGCGAGGGCGAAGCGGTGGGCGACGGCGGCGGACAGCTCGGCGTCCAGGGTGTCGTCGCTCACCGTGCGGACGGTGAGCGCGGGCGCGGCGCCGGCGGGCAGGATGTGCTGGGCGGCGACGCCGTCGGTCTCGCGGTAGACGGTGCGCAGGATCTCGTGGCGGTCGGTGAGGTCGCCGAGCGCGGCGGCGAGGGCGGTGCGGTCGAGCGTGCCGTCGAGGGTGAGCACGAGCGGGATGTTGTACGCGGCGCTGGGGCCTTCGAGCTGGTCGAGGAACCACAGGCGCTGCTGGGCGTAGGAGAGGGCGAGGTCGCCGTCGCGGGGCGCGGGGGTGAGCGCGGGGCGCTCGGAGGTCGCTCCTTCGAGGCGGACGGCGAGCCGGCGGACGGTGGGCTCGGCGAAGAGGGCCTCGACGCCGCAGTCCCGGCCGAGTTCGGCCGAGATCCGGCGGGCGAGGCGGGCGGCCATGAGGGAGTGGCCGCCCAGGGCGAAGAAGTCGTCGTCGGCGAGGACGGCGTCCTGCCCGAGGGCGTCGGCGAACAGGGCGGCGAGGGCGTGTTCGAGCGGGGTGCGCGGCTCCCGGCCGGCGCCGGTGGCGGCCGGGCCCGGCTCGGGCAGGGCCTTGTGGTCGACCTTGCCGTTGGGCGTGACGGGGATGGCGTCGACGACGGTGACGGTCGCGGGGACGAGGTAGCCGGGCAGGACCTCGGCGAGCGCGTCGCGGACGGCGGCCGGGTCGGGTCCGGCCGCCGCGCCGGCCACGGGGACGACGTATCCGGCGAGCGCGGGGGTGCCGTCGGCGGACCGGCGTACGGTCACGGCGGCCTGGGCCACGGAGGGCAGGCGCAGCAGGGCGGCCTCGGCCTCGCCGGGCTCGACGCGGTAGCCGCGGATCTTGGTCTGCTCGTCGGCGCGGCCGACGAACTCCAGTGATCCGTCGATGAGTTGGCGGACGAGGTCGCCGGTGCGGTACATGCGCTCGCCGGGCAGGCCGAAGGGGTGGGCGACGAACCGCTCGGCGGTGAGCGCGGAGCGGCCGAGGTAACCGCGGGCGAGGCTGGGGCCGGCGACGTACAGCTCACCGGTGACGCCGGGCGGCACGGGCAGCAGGGCGCTGTCGAGGACGTACACGCGGGTCTCGGCGATGGGGTCGCCGATGGGGGGCGTGCGGGAGCCGTCGAGGGCCTCGCTCATGGTGGCGCAGACGGTGGTCTCGGTGGGGCCGTAGCCGTTGACGAAGAGCCGGCCGGGCGCCCAGCGGGAGACCAGTTCCTCACCGGCGGCCTCGCCGGCGATGAGGATGGTCATGCCCGGGGGCAGGTCGGCGGCGGGGTCCATGACGGCCAGCGACGACGGCGGCAGGATCGCGTGGGTGATCCCGGCCTCGCGGGCGAACGCGGCCAGCGGATCGCCGGGCAGCAGCCGCTCGGCGGGGGCGAGGACGAAGGTCGCTCCGGCGAGCAGGCCCATGCACAGCTCGGGCACCATCGCGTCGAAGCCCATGGAGGCGAACTGGAGGACCCTGCTGCCCGGACGGACGTCGAGCCGCCGGACGAAGGTGTCGGCGAGACCCGGCAGTCCGGCGTGGGTGACCACGACGCCCTTGGGGCGGCCGGTGGAGCCGGAGGTGTAGATGACGTACGCGGCGTGCGCGGCGGTCAGCGGGGCGGTGCGGTCCGCGTCGGCGAGGTCGGCGCCGGAGAGCGTCGCCAGCTCGGCGGTGACGGCGGGGTCGTCGAGGGCGAGCGGGGTGCGCCCGGCGGCCTCGGCAACGGCGGCGGTGGAGGCGTCGACGAGCACGCGGGCGGGGGCCGCGTCGCCGAGGATGTGCGCGATGCGGGCCTCGGGGTAGCCCGGGTCCACGGGGACGTACGCGGCGCCGGCCTTGACGACGGCGAGGATCGCGACGACGAACTCGGCGGAGCGCGGCAGCAGCAGGGCGACCCGGTCCTCCGGTCCGACGCCGCGGGCGGCGAGCAGCCGGGCGAGCCGGTTGGCGCGCCGGTTCAGCTCGGCGTAGTCGAGGACGGTGTCCTGGAACGCGAGGGCGGGCGCGTCGGGCGAGGCGAGGACCTGGCGCTCGAACAGGGCGGCGAGCGTGGGGCCGTCGGTGGGGGGTGCGACCGCGGCGGGGCGGGCGAGGGCCGCGTCCCGCTCCTCGTCGCCGAGCAGTCCGATCCGGCCGAGGGGCGTCCCCGGCTCGTCGAGCGCACGGGCGATCCGGCCGACGAACCTCAGGTAGCGGTCCTGGTGGGCGGCGAGCTCGGCGGGGGCGTACAGCTCCGGGTGGGCGTCGAAGTCGACGCGGATGCCGCCGCCGTTGCCGCGGTCGTACACGGAGACGGCGAGGTCCTCGATGAGCCGCAGCGACATGTTGTGGGCGTCGGCGCGCCGACCGGCGAAGCTGAGGTCGTAGTCGAACGGGACGACGTTGAGCAGCGGGCCGAAGAAGCGGCGGTGGTCGTTGGCCAGGCCGAGGTCGCGGCGCAGCTCCTCGCCGCGGTAGCGCTGGTGGGCGACGAGGCCGCGCAGCGCGACCCGGGTCCGCTCCAGGAGTTCGCCGACGGTGGTGGCGTCGTCGACGGCGACCCGCAGCGGGACGACGTTGGCGGCCATGCCGGGCGCGGTGCGGGACTTGGGCCCCGGTCGGGCGGTGACCGGCAGGCCGAGCACGATGTCGGTCAGGCCGGTCATGCGGTGCATGTAGGCGACCGTGGCGGCGATGACGACGCGGGAGCGGGCGGTGCCGGCCTGCTCCGCCGCGCGGACCAGGTCCTCGCGGACGTCCTCGGGCAGCTCGGCGCTGCGCCGGACGAAGTCGGCGGACGGCTTCAGCGGGCGGGTGGACAGGGCGACCGGCTCGGGCTGGTCGGCGTACCGGCCGCGCCAGAACTCCCGGTCGTCGGCGAGGTCCCCGGACGCGCGGTACGCGGCGTCCTCGTCGAGCAGGGTGCGGACCGAGCCGAAGGGCGTGGGGCCGGCATCGGCTCCGGCGGCGAGCGCGGTGTAGACGTCGGCGACGCGCCGGACCAGGAGGGCGGCTCCGACACCGTCGAGCAGGATGTGGTGGTAGGCGTGGTACCAGAACCAGCGGTCCTCGGCGGCCTTGAACAGGGCGTAGGTGAACAGCGGTGAGCCGGTCAGGTCGATGCGGCGGCGCAGGTCGCGGCCCATCCACTCCTCGGCGGCGCGGCGGGGGTCGGCCTCGCCGGAGACGTCGACGGTCCGCAGGGTCCAGGCGGGCTCGGACCCGATGATCTGGCGGGGGCCGTCGTCGGTGTCGACGAACCGGATGTGCAGGGCGTCGGCCTCGGCGGTCATCCGCCGCAGCGCCCGCTCGAAGAGCGCGGTGTCCAGCGTGCCGTGGATCTCCAGGTACTCCGCCGCGCGGAAGATCGGGCTGTCGGGTTCGACGGCCTGCGCGAACCACACCCCTGCCTGAGCCCCGGTCAGCGGAAGCCGCTGCTCGCCGTCGGCAAAAGACTGAGACCGGTCCATGATTCCTCGCCATCCACCTATCAGGTGTGCGACAGGCGACTCCTGGCACACCACAAGAACAATCAGGTCAGTGGTTTCTCGCAGACGCGGTCTGCACACTGCGCTGAACGGTAGTGCGCACCCCGCCGACCCCTCTGGACAGCGCCTATACGCCAAGCTGCCTCTTTTCGGAGGCGCTTGGGTGTGCGAGAAAGAGCCTGTTGAGGTCTATCCGCCATCAGGAGATCCGTATGTCCATTGCCTTTCCGGTGAGTCCGGAATTCACCGGTGTCGCCGCCCGTGAAACACGCGACCGCGTCCTGGCGCGGGTGGAGCGACGTATTCACGAATTCCTCGCCGAGGAGCGCCGTTCCTGGGCGGCGCTCAACGCGGACTCGGCCGAGCTGATCGACTGCGTGACCCGCATGGTCGGCAGCGGCGGCAAGCGTCTGCGTCCGGCGTTCTGCGTCGCGGGCTATCTCGCCGGCGGCGGTGACCCGGAGGAGCAGGTCATCGTCGACGTGGCCGCCGCCCTGGAGCTGCTGCACACCTTCGCCCTGCTGCACGACGACGTCATGGACGACTCGGGGCTGCGCCGCAACGAGCCGACCGCGCACATCGTGCACTCGACGCTGCACACCGAGCGGGACTGGCGCGGCGAGCCGCGCCGGTACGGCGAGAGCGTCGCCGTCCTCGCCGGCGACCTCGCGCTGGTGTACGCGGAGCGGCTGCTCGCCGACTGCCCGCCGCACGCCCGCCGGATCTGGGGCGAGCTGTGCACGGAGCTGATGATCGGTCAGTTCCTGGACGTGCGGGCCGCGGCCCGGTTCGTGCCGGACCCCGAACTGTCCAGCTGGATCGCGCTGTTCAAGTCCGGGCGCTACACCGTCTACCGTCCGCTGGCCATGGGGGCGCAGCTCGCCGGCGCGTCGGAGCTGCAGCCCGCGTTCGAGCGGTACGGTCTCGCGCTCGGCGAGGCGTTCCAGCTCCGGGACGACCTGCTCGACGCGTTCGGCAGCTCCGACGTGACCGGCAAGCCCGCCCAGCTCGACTTCAAGCAGCACAAGATGACGCTGCTGATGTCGATCGCGCTGCGCCACGAGGAGGAGGTGCGGGAGCTGGTCGGCGACGACCTCGCCGGCGTCGCCCCCGAGCGGCTGCACGATGTGCTCATCCGGACCGGGGTGCGCGACCGGGTGGAGGCGGTGATCGGGGAGCGCATCGAGAGTGCGCGGGCCGCGGTGCGCGGAGCGCTGGAACCGGACTGGGCCTCCGCGCTCCACACCATGGCGAGGCAGGCCGCCTACCGTGACAAGTGACCTGAGCGTCCCGGCCCCGGCCGCTCCGGGCCGGGCCGCCCCGGGCACGTCCGCCGACCGCGTGTCCGCAGGTGGCGCGTGCGCCGACCACGTGTCCGCCGGTGACGCGTCCGCCGACGGGGCCGCTTCCGGTCGTCGGCGTCCCGTCGTCTCAGGGCGGCTGGTGTCCGAACGGGTCTTCGCGGACTGGGAGTTCGCCGTGCCGTCGGGCACGACGGGATCGTTCTGGGACGCGGTCGACCCCGTCGAGGGGCTCGACGTCTTCGCCGGGGCGCTGGCCCGCGGCGCCGGACCGGTCCCCGGCCCCGGGGCGGTCCGGCTGCGGGTGCGGGCGGTGGACGCGTACCGCCCGCCGCCCGGGGAGCCGCCGCGCGCGCAGGGCGGGCCCTGGGCCGCGTACGGCGAGAGCGGGGACGAGCGGTGGATCCACTGGCCGGCCCGGGAGTCCTCGGGCACGGCCGGTCTGCTGACGGCCTCGCCCGACCCCGCCCGCGGGACGGATGACGGAGCACCGGCCGCCGGCGCCCCGCCCGTCGCCGGCCGTGCGCCGGGCGCACTCGTGCAGGTGTCCGCGAGCCACGAGGCGTTCCGGCGCAAGCTGGCGCGGATGGCGTTGATCGCCCCGCTGATGCTGAGCGGCGGGATGGCGCTGATCCACGGCGTGGCCGTCACCCGGGACGACGGGTTCACCGTGCTGCTCGCCGGGGCGTCCGGGTCGGGCAAGTCCACCCTCGGGCTCGCGGCCTTCGCCCACGGCTGGCGGGTCGTCGCGGAGGACCTGGTGTTCGTGACGGCGGACCGGGCCGTCGTCCCGCTGTTCCTGAGCGGCGCGTGGGAGTGCCGGGCGCACCCGGACGACCGGGCCCTCATCGAGCGGGTCACCGGGACGCCGGTCGAGGGGCACGCCTCGGAGCTGCCCGCGGACCACCGGGGCCGGGAGTACCTGTTTCCGGTGCGCCCCGCGGCCGGGCCCCTGCCGGCGCGGCCGCTGCCGGTGGACCTGGTGGTCTTCGTGGACCGGGACGGCGAGGCGCCGGCGTCCTCCGGGGGCCGCGCCGGGCAGGTCCTGGGCGCGGGGCCGCGCAGCACCCTGGGCGCGGTGGCGAAGCTGCTGCGACTCGACTTCTCCCCGGTCGTCCGGGAGACGGAGGAGACGCTGCGCCGGGTCGTCGAGGGGCTGCCGTCGCGGCGGTTCGCGGCGACCGGCCGGATCGCGGACGACGTGCCGGCGTTCCTGGCCTCCCTCGACCGGTGGGTGTCCTGACGGCCCCTCCCCCACGGTGAACGCCTCGAAGGGCCGGCCCGCTCGGGCCGGCCCTTCGAGGCGTTCACCGTGTGCGGTCGCGGATCAGGCCATGGCGACCAGGATGCGGCGCTGCCCGGTGAAGGCGCGGCGGCCGTGGGCGACCGCGACGTTGTCGACGAGCAGCAGGTCGCCGACCTCCCAGGCGACGTCCACGGCGGTCTTCATGCCGATCTCCTGGACGTGGGTGATGTGGTCGGCCGGGATGGGGCTGCCGTCGGCGAAGAACGCGTTCTGCGGGAGCTCGTCCTCGGGGATGAGTTCGGCGAGCGCGGCGGCGTCGTCGCCGAGTCCGGCGATGTGCCACTGGTCGGCCTGGTTGAACCAGACCTCCGTGCCGGTGACCGGGTGCTCCAGGGTCGCGCGGCGGAGCTGGGTGACCCGGAGCGTGCCGTCGGGCCGCCAGCTCCACTCGGCCTCGGCCCCGTCGAGGAACGCCTCGACCTCCGCCCTGTCCTCGGTCTCGAAGGTGGCCTGCCAGCTCTTGCCGAAGCCCATGCCGTCGTGGAGGTTCTGGGTGTAGCGGACGCCGGGGGCGAAGGCCGCCCGGACCTCGGGGTCGATGGACTCCAGCCACAGGCGGCCGTCGACGAGCGGGGTCGCACCGCCGGTGGCGGCCGCCACGTCGCAGTGGAACAGGATCCGCGACGGCCAGGTGTGCGCGTACGACATCTCGTTGTGCATGGAGATCTCGAACTCGGCCGGGTACTCGGTGGAGGTGTAGAGGTTGCGGCCGACCTTGGTACGGGGCGAGTTGCCGTGGACGTACGCGAGCCGGTTCGCCAGGAGCCGGTCGGCGGCGCCGTCGTAGGTGTCGGCGGTGATGCCGAAGCCGCGGAAGTAGACGGCGCGTTCCTCGGTCAGGAGCCGGCCGACGTCGGTGGCCCGCAGGTACTCCTCCAGCCCCTGGGGGGTGGCGTCGGCGCCCACGTCGGCGGGGCGCAGGATCCGGGGCTGCCAGGCGTTCTCGGTGGTCACGCGGGGTTCCTTTCAGGAGGGGGTCGCCGAAGGGACGGCGTCCCCGGCAGGAGAGGGGGTCGTCGGCCGGGCCGCGCCGAAGTCGGGGGCGCGGCGGTCGCGGAAGGCGGCGACCGCCTCGTGGACGTCCGGCGAGTGGGCGGCGACGACCTGGACGGGGGCCTCCCGTGCGAGGGCGGCCGCCAGGGAGGGAGCGTCGGTGTTGGCCTGGAGGACCTGCTTGGTGAGGGCCAGCGAGACCGGACTGTGCGCGGCGATCTCGGCGGCGAGAGCGAGTGCCTCGGCGGCGAGTTCGCCGGGGGCGGTCACCCGGCTCACCAGACCGCGGGCGAGGGCCTCGTCGGCGGCCACGAACCGGCCGGTGAGCATCATGTCGGAGGCGAAGCCGAGGCCGGTGAGCCGGGGCAGCAGCCAGGAGGCTCCCATGTCGCCGCCGGAGAGCCCCATCTTCACGAAGGAGGCCCGGAAGCGGGCGCCGGGCGCGGCGAGCCGGATGTCGGCGGCGAGCGCCAGGGACAGTCCGGCGCCGACGGCGGAGCCGTCGACGGCGGCGATCACGGTCTGCGGCAGCCCGGTGAGCCCGGTGATGGCCTCGGCCTGCCGGTGCAGCAGGTCGAGCAGGGTGAGCGGGGGCAGCGAGGCGATCCGGCCGACCTCGTCGATGTCGTACCCGGCACAGAAGGTGTCCCCCGCGCCGGTCAGGACGAGGACCCGTACGGAGGGGTCGGCGCGCAGGGCGGCGCAGAGTTCCGTGAGACGGGCGAACAGGTCCTCGTCGAGGGCGTTCCTGCGGGCGGGCCGGTTCAGGGCGGCCGTGACGACGCCCGGGAGCGGGCGGGTGACCAGGAGAGAGGGTTCAGATGCGTTCACGGGTGCGCTCCTCCGTGTGGCGGGCGACGAACTCCAGCGAGGCCGGCAGGGCTCCGTCGACGAACCGCCAGTCGTGGCCGCCGGGCCGCTCGTGGTACGTGACCTCGTGGCCGCGTTCGCGCAGCGCGTCGCGGACCCGGCGGTTCATGGCCCGCATCCGGTCGTGGTCCTCGGTGCCGACGTCCAGGTACAGGGCGGGCGGCGGGGTGCCGCTGTCCTGGCCGATGAGGCGGTACGGGTCGTACCGCCGCCGGGTCTCGCTGCCGGGCGGGCCCCAGACCCGCTCGTGGCTCTCCACGGTCGGCATGGCGAAGGCGGGGTCCGAGCGGAAGGCCGCGTACGGGTCCCCGGTCCGCAGCGGCGCCTCGAAGGCCCCGGCGTGCGAGGCGACGGCCCCGAAGGTGTCACGGTGCCGCAGCCCCAGGAAGAGCGCGGCGGCCCCGCCCATGGAGAAGCCCCCGACGGCGCGTCCCGAGCGGTGGGCGCGGGTGTGGAACCGCGCGTCGATCTCCGGGACCAGTTCGTGGACGAGGTGGTCCTCGTAGCGCAGTCCGGCGTGGTCGTTGACGAACCAGCGGCGTCCGCTCTGCGGCAGGACGACGATGGTCCGGCTGTCGCCGACCAGGTCGACGAGGCGGGTGTTGACCAGCCAGGTCTCCTTGCTGCCGCCGTAGCCGTGCAGGAGGTACAGGACGGGGTGGGGCGGTCCGTCCTCGCTGTAGTCGCCGGGCAGGACGACGTTGACGCCCTTGTCGCGGCCGAGGAGCCGGCTGGGCCGGCGCAGGGTGAGCACGCGGGCGGTCACGCGGACTCCCGGAGGGCGGGGGCGGCCAGCGCCCGGCGGTCGACCTTGCCGGTCGAGGTGCGGGGGAAGGAGCCGGCGAGGTGGAAGGCGGCGGGGACCATGTAGCGCGGGAGGGTCGCGCCGCAGTGGGCGCGCAGCTCCGCGGCCTCGGGCGCCGCGCCGTCGGCGGGCACCACGTGGGCCCGGAGTTCCTGGTTGCCGTCGGCGTCCGGGACGGCGACGCAGACGGCCTCGTGGACGTCGGGCCGCCGCATCAGCACGGCCTCGATCTCCTCGGGTTCGACCCGGTGGCCCCGGATCTTGATCATGTGGTCGCGGCGGCCGAGGTAGAGGTAGCCGCCGCCCTCCAGGGACCGCACGAGGTCGCCCGTGCGGTGGGTCCTGGCCGCTCCCCCGGCCTCGGCGAGCGGGGGGCGGCCCCAGTAGCCGAGCATCACCGAGTCGCCGGTGACGCAGAGTTCGCCCTCGGCGCCGGGGACGTCGGGGACGGCGCGCCCGTCCGGGCCGAGCAGCCGGGTGTCGGCGTAGGGGCAGGGGCGGCCGATGGGCGGGGGCGCGGTGCGGTGGGGCGCGAGGTCGGCGTCGGTGACGCGGTGGTGGGTGCAGACGTTGGTCTCGGTCGGGCCGTAGAGGTTGTGCAGGGACGCATCCGGCAGCGCCGCGCGCAGCCGCCGCAGGTGCTTCAGGGCGAACGGCTCGCCCGCGAAGAGCACGGTCCGCAGCCGCGACGTCCCCAGCAGGGCGTGGTTCCTGGCGTCGAGCATCCGGATGAGGGCGCCGGGCACCGAGTACCAGACGGTGATGCCCTCCTCGGCGACCAGTCGGTTGAGGGCCGGGCCCAGGGCCCGCTGGTGCTCGGGCACCAGGACGAGGCAGGCGCCGGCGCTCGCGGCGGCGAAGACGTCGAAGACGGACAGGTCGAAGTGGACGGGGGCGTGGGAGGACAGCCGGTCCTCCGCGGTCAGCCCGAACTCGGCCACGGTCCAGTCGACGAACGCCGTCGCGTTGCGGTGGGACAGCATGACGCCCTTGGGCGTGCCGGTGGATCCGGAGGTGTAGAGGATGTAGGCGAGGTCGTCGGGGCCGACGTCCGCGGGCGCGAACCCTTCGGGCACCGGCCGGTCCACGGCGCGGGCCCAGTTCGTCGTCCGGAGCGCCGGCCGGTCCGCCCGCGCGGGCTCGCCGGCCGGTGCCGGCTCGTCGCCGACGAGGACGGCCGAGCGCAGCGCGGCGGGGAGCCCGTGCTCGTGGAGCAGGGCGAGCCGGGGCGCGTCGGTGACCAGGCAGCGGACGGCGCAGTCGCCGAGGATGTACGCGGCGCGGCCGACGGGCGTGGCCGGGTCGACCGGGACGTACGCGGCCCCGCACTTGAGGACGGCGTGGAGGGACACGAGGGTCTCGGTCGACTTGCCGAACCACAGGCCCACCCGGTCTCCGGGGCGGACTCCCTGCTCGCGCAGGGTCGCGGCGAGCGCGGTGGCGGCCCGGTCCAGGGCGGCGTAGTCGGTGGAGCGGCCCCGGTGGCGGACGGCCTCGGCGGTGGGCCGGGCGGCCGCGGCGCGGGTCAGCAGCTCATTCAGCGTGCGCATGGCGGGCTCCTGCGGGGCGGGGGGACGCGGCGCGGGCGCGGGTGGTCAGGCCGAGCTTCTCGGCGATGACCAGCCGCTGCATGTCGGAGGTGCCGGAGGAGATCCGGGTGCCGAGCGCGTCGCGCAGATTCCGTTCGACATCGGTGTCGGTGGTGTAGCCGAGTCCGCCGTACACCTGCAGGGCGTCGAGGAAGGTCTCGACGGCGGACTCGCTGGTGCGGAGCTGGGCGGCCTCGGGGTAGTGCGAGGGGACGTCCCGTCCGAGGTCCCAGGCGGCCCGGTGGGTGAGCAGGCGGGCCTCGTCCAGCCGGATCCGCATCTCGACGACGCGGTGGGCGACGGACTGGAACTTGCCGATGTTCCGGCCGAACTGCTCGCGGGTGCGCGCGTAATGGACGCACTCGTCGATCTGGCGGCCCATGGCGCCGAGCAGCGGGGCGAGGATCAGCGAGCGTTCCCAGGCCATGGTCGCGGAGAGGACGCGGGAGCCCTGCTTCTCCGCGCCGAGCCGGGCCGAGAGCGGGATCCGGCAGCCTTCGAGGGTGATCTCGCCCCAGGGGGCGGTGCGCAGGCCGGCCTTCTCGTAGCGGGTCTCGACGGTGAGCCCCGGCTGGTCGCGGTCGACGAGGAAGGCGGTGACCCCGGTGAACCCGAGGGCCGGGTTGACGGTGGCGTACACGAGGAAGACGTCGGCGAGGGGCGCGTTGGTGACGAAGCGCTTGGCGCCGTCGAGGACGTAGTGGTCGCCGTCGCGGCGGGCCGTGGCCGTCAGGGAGAGGGCGTCGGAGCCGGAGCCGGCCTCGGTGATGGCGTGTGCGCCGATCAGCCGGCCGTCGCAGAGCCCGGGGAGGTAGCGCGTCTTCTGCTCCTCGCTCCCGAAGAGCAGCAGCGGGATCTCCGCGGCCCAGATGTGCGCGCCGAGCGCGATCATGAGGCCGTTGTCCCGGCAGCCTTCGCCCAGGCCCTCCAGGGCGAGGGCGCAGGTCAGCGGGTCCAGGCCGAGGCCGCCGTACGCGCGGGGCACGGGGAGGCCGAGGACTCCGGCGTCGGCGCAGCGCTGCCAGTCGCCGGGCTGGAGCGTCCCGGTGCGTTCCCGGGCCGGGAGGTCGGCGCCGAGGTCCCGGCCGAGCAGGCGGAACCGGTCGGCGAGGGCGGTCTGTTCCCCGGTGGGGCTGAGGTTCACGGGTGGCCGCCGACCGGGTCGAGGGCGGGCAGCCCGGCCAGCGAGGCCGCGATGTGGCCGTCGGAGACCACGTGGTCCTCCAGGGTGCCCGCCAGGTACTGGTCGTACGCGGAGAGGTCGAGCAGCCCGTGGCCGCTGACGTTGAAGAGGATGACGCGCGGCCGGTTCTCCTCGCGGGCCCGTACGGCCTCGTCGACGGCGCACTTGACGGCGTGCGCGGATTCGGGGGCGGGGATGAGGTTCTCCGTGCGGGCGAAGAACGCCCCGGCCTCGAACACCTCCTTCTGTCCGTAGGCCACGGCCTCCATGAGGCCGCGGTCGTAGAGGGCGCTGACCAGCGGGGCGGCGCCGTGGTAGCGCAGTCCGCCGGCGTGGACGCCGGGCGCGACGAAGGTGTGGCCGAGGGTGTACATCTTCGTCATGGGGGTGGTGCCGGAGAAGTCGTTGTAGTCCCAGGCGTAGCGGCCCCGGGTCATCTTGGGGCACGCCTCGGGCTCCACGGCGACCAGCCGGGTCCCGGCGCCGGTGCGGAGCTTCTCGCGGTGGAAGGGGAAGGCGAGACCGGCGAAGTTGCTGCCGGCGCCCATGGCGCCGATGACGACGTCGGGGAACTCGCCGGCCATCTCCATCTGGAGCAGGGCCTCTTCGCCGATGACCGTCTGGTGCAGCAGGACGTGGTTCTCGCCGCTGCCGACGGAGAAGGCGCCGCGGGTGACGCTCCGGGCGTGTTCGAGGGCCTCGGCGTTGGCGATGGCGACGCTGCCGTCGCCGTCGGGCGAGGCGGCCAGCAGGGCGCGGCCCGCCTCGGTGGTGCCGCTCGGGCTCGGGATGACGCGGGCGCCGTTGAGCTCCATCAGGACCCTGCGGTAGGGCTTCTGCCGGTAGCTGCAGTTGACCATGAAGACGGTGCAGGCCAGGTCGAGGGCGTGGCAGGCCATGGACAGCGCGGTGCCCCACTGGCCGGCGCCGGTGCCGGTGGTGATCTCCTGGACGCCGGCCTTCTTGTAGTAGTGGGCCTGAGCGAGGGCGGAGTTGAGCTTGTGGCTGCCGGAGGCGTTGGCGCCCTCGTACTTGTAGTAGATGTGCGCGGGGGTGTCGAGCGCCTGCTCCAGGCGGTGGGCGCGGATCAGCGGGGTGGGGCGCCAGCGCTGGTACTGCGCGCGCACCGGGTCGGGGATCTTCACGTGGCGCTCGGTGCCGACGCTGCCGCGGTACATGGACAGCGGGATGTTGGCGCCGGTGGAGCCGCGGTCGGCCGTCTGCGCGTCGGCGTCCGGTCCCGCGGCGGGCCGGGCCCGGCGGACGTCGGAGGCCGACACGTCGAGGTCGGCGAGGATGTTGTACCAGTGGGTCGGGACGTCGTCCTCGTCGAGCAGGTACTGGTTGCGCACGGCTTTCATGCCGGGGTCTCCGTCCGCAGGCCGGCGACGTGCCGGCGGACGAGCGCGACCAGGTCGCCGACGGTCTCCAGGTCGGCCTCCATGACGTCCTCGTCCTCGATGTGGCCGCCGAACTCGTTCTCCACGGCGAGCAGGAGCTGGAGCAGGTTGAGCGAGTCGAGCTGGATCATCGGCGAGTAGAGCGACGCCTGGGGGCCGATGTCCTGGGGGTCGAGACGGAGATCGAGGGCGTCGACCATGAGTGCGCGGACCTTCGTGGCCACGTCGTCGTCGGGCAGCATGTCGAAAGGCTCCTTGGAACAGGAAATACATCAGGTCGGGGTGACTTCGCGCGGGTCACGCCGGGACGACACCGGAGGGGGAATTCCGTGACGGCCTGAGACCGGGTGCGCGAGGAAGTCGGGGAAAGACGGGAAAAGCCGGTGCCGAGGGTCGCCGAGGGGAATCAGCGGGAGTCGGCGAGAAGGCGGGAGACGTCCGTGACGATCTCGCTCCCCAGCACGAGGGAGAAATGATCTCCGGGAAAGACCCGCAGGGAGAATTCCCCGGACGTCGCGTCCGACCAGGCGGCGGCGTGCGCGACGGGCACGCCCGGGTCGGCGTCCCCCACGTACGCCGTCACCGGCACGGTCACCGGCCGCGCCGCGGTGGGCCGGTAGGTCTCGATCAGCGTCAGGTCGGCGCGGAACGACGGCAGCAGCAGGGCCAGCAGCTCCGGCTCGGCGACCACCGCCGGGTCCATGCCGCCGAGCGCGAGCAGCCCCTCGACCATGGCGTCGTCGTCCTGCAGGTGGAGCGCGCGGCCGCCCCGCGGGCTGAGCGGCGCGCCGTGTCCGGAGACGAACAGGTGGCGCGGACGAGCCCGGTAGAGCACCTCCAGACGCAGCGTGACCTCGTACGCGAGGGCCGCGCCCATGCTGTGGCCGAGCAGCGCGACCGGCCGGTCGAACAGCGGCAGGAGCTCGCGCGCCACACGGTCGGCGAGCGGCCCCATGGCGCTGACGCACTCCTCCCCGAAGCGGTCCTGCCGCCCCGGGTACTGGACCGCGACGAGTTCCACGTCGTCCGGCAGGGCGTCGGCCCAGCCGTAGAACGCGCCGGCGGTGCCGCCCGCGTGGGGCAGGCACACCAGGCGGATCCTCGGCGCGGGCACGGGGCGGGGCCGGCGCAGCCAGCGCCCGTCCGGGCTCGCGGCATGCGGGGCACGTACCGGGCTGGTCATCACTGGCGGCCTGCTTCCCTGGGCTTCTCGAACGGCCGGGAACTCACTCGTCCCGGCATTTCAAGTACCGCACCCTAACGCCATTTCGCGGCTCGTCACCACCCGATTCGGGCGGCAGTTCGCCATACAGAATTCATCCAGTCCGCGGGTGTCCGGACTCCGTACATTGGTCCGCCGTCACGTCGTGAATTCCCTCCCCACCGCCCGTCGCCGGAGGAATTCAGCTCATTCGATCCTGCCGAAAGAGACCCGTCACGCCATGAATTCCCTCCCTCTGCACCAGGTCTACGTCGGCGGCCGGTGGACCGCCCCGCGCGCCACCGGCACGATCCCCGTGGAGAACCCGGCGACCCTGGGGATCGTCGGGGAGGTCCCGGACTGCGGCAGCGAGGACGTCTGGCACGCGGTGGACGCCGCCCGCCGGGCCCTGCCCGGCTGGTCGGCGACCGGCGTCGAGGAGCGTGCGGCGGCCCTGACGGCGCTGCGCGAGGCCCTGGTGAAGCACCAGGACGAGCTGGCGGAGACCGTCACGCGGGAGATGGGGTCGCCCCTCACGTTCTCCCGGCGCGTCCAGGCGGGCCTGCCCGTGCGGGTGCTCGACGGCTTCACGGCGGAGCTCGCCGCGGCCACCGCCGAGGAGCGGATCGGGCACTCCCTCGTGGTGCGCGAGCCGGTCGGCGTGGTCGGCGCCATCACCCCGTGGAACTACCCGCTGCACCAGGCGGTCGCCAAGATCGGCGCGGCCGTCGCGGCGGGCTGCACGCTCGTGCTCAAGCCGAGCGAGCTCGCCCCGCTCTCCTCGTACCTGCTGGCGACGCTCATCGACGGGATCGGGCTGCCACCGGGCGTCTTCAACCTCGTGCCCGGCAGGGGCGCGACGGCGGGCGCCGCGCTGACCGTCGACGACGGCGTCGACCTGGTGTCCTTCACCGGGTCTCTGGAGGCCGGCCGGAAGGTCGGCGCCGCGGCGGCCCGTACGGTCAAGAAGACCTGTCTGGAGCTGGGCGGCAAGTCCGCCACGGTGGTCCTGCCGGACGCCGACCTGGCCGCCGCCGTCGAGGACGGGGTCCGCAGCGCCCTGCACAACGCGGGGCAGACCTGCACCGCCCGCACCCGGCTGCTGGTGCCGCGGGAGAGGCTGGACGAGGCGCTGGACATCGCCCGTTCGGTCGTCGCCGGCTATGAGCCGGGCGACCCCGAGGACCCGGCGACCCTGCTGGGCCCCCTCGCCTCCGCCGGGCAGCGCGAGCGGGTCCTCGGCCATCTGGCGCAGGCCGTCCGCTCGGGTGCCCGTCAGGTCGCCGGCCAGGACGCCGCGGCCGCACTGCCGGCGACCGGGCACTACGTGGCGCCGAGCGTCTGGACGGACGTCGGTCCGTCCTCGCCGCTGGCCCGCGAGGAGGTCTTCGGTCCCGTCCTCGCGGTCATGACGTTCGACGGCGACGACGGGGCGGTGTCGCTCGCGAACAGCTCCGAGTACGGCCTCGCCGCCACCGTCTGGTCCGGCGACCAGGAGCGCGCGGTCGCCGTGGCCCGGCGGCTGCGGGTGGGCCAGGTCGACGTCAACGGCGCGAAGTTCAACGCCGCCGCTCCGTTCGGGGGCTACAAGCAGTCCGGCATCGGCCGGGAACTCGGCCGCCACGGCATCCAGGAGTTCCAGGAGGTCAAGGCCCTCCAGCTGCCGTCCTGACCGGGACCGGTGGGCTCCGCCGCACCGAGCCCCCTTCCTCCCCACCCCCACTTCCCTGCACCTCGACTCGAAACGACGGGTGACACCGTGTCCCTGCGCATGCCGCACCTCCAAGTGGAGTTCCCTCCGGAGCTCAGTCCGTTCGCCGACCGGGCGGAGGCGGGAGCCCGGGCCTTCGTGGCCCGCTTCGGCCTCGCCCCCGACGAGGCCGCCCGCCGCCACCACGAGCGTTCCCTGCTCGGCACCCTGATGGGCAGGGCGTACCCGCACTCCGGAGCGGAGGAGCTCCAGCTCGTGACCGACTGGATCAGCTGCATGCTGGTCCTGGACGACCAGTTCGACGAGACCTCCCTCGGCACGGAGCCGGAGCGGCTGCGCGAGGTCTGCGACGAGGTGCTCGGCTGGTTCACCGAGGACGGCTCCGTCGACGACGACGCAGGGCCGGCGGCGCACTCCCTCACCGAGGTGTTCCGCCCCGCCTACGCGGACCTGTGGCGCCGCACCGCCCCCCTCACCTCGCCTGCCTGGCGCCGGCGCCTCGCCGCCCACATCGGGGCCTTCTTCGACACCTGCGTGTGGGAGTCGGAGAACCGGCTCACGGGCCGCGTCCCCGGGCTGGACGAGTACATCGCCCACCGCGGCCGCGCCCTCATGCCGTACCTCGACCTCATCGAGGTCACCACGCACTTCGAGGTGCCGGAGGAGATCTACGGGCTCCCGGCCTTCGCCGAGATGAACGCGGCGCTGTCCGACGCGGACCTGTGGACCAACGACCTGTTCAGCTGCGAGAAGGAGGCGCTGCTCGGCGACCCGCACAACCTGGTCCTGGTCCACCGGCACGCGCACGGCACGGACCTGCAGACCGCCGCCGACGCCGTCGGGGAGATGGTCCAGGGCCGCTTCGACCGGTTCACCGCGCTCAGCTCCTCCTTCGCGGAGCACCTGACGCCCGCCCAGCGCGCCCTCTTCCCGGCGGACCGCCTGGAGCGCCACGTCGCCGGGCTGCGGAGCTGGCTCACCGGCCAGCTCCAGTGGCGCTTCGAGACCCTGCGGTTCGACCCCACGCGACCCGAGGTCACCAGCACCGCGGGCTCCACCCCGCTGTAGGCGCGCGTCCTGCACCGACTTCCCCCACCGTGACCCACCGTGAACGGGGTACGCATGCGAGACCGTTACGCGACACTCAGACATCTGGAGACCCTCGACCCCAAGGCGGACCACCAGGAGATCCACCGCATATCCTCCGACAGCGAGTTCCCCTGGGACTACGGCCGCGGGCTCGAGGTCGCCATCTGGCGCACCTGCTGCGTGCCCGCCATCTCCGACGTCCTGGACGGCAGCGGCGAGTTCGCCCTGCGGGCCCAGAAGCGGTACGACGACACCCGCATCCTGCTCGGCGAACTGGTCCGCGGGGGGTACGACTCCCCGCGGGGGCACCAGGCGATCCGGCAGATCAACCAGGCACACCGCAGGTTCGACATCGCCAACGAGGACATGCTGTACGTCCTGTCGACCTTCATCTTCGAGCCGGTGCGCTGGATCGACCGCTGGGCCTGGCGGCCGACCTCCGAGACGGAGCGGCTGGCCGCCTTCTACTTCTTCACCGGGGTCGGCAAGCGGATGAACATCCGTGAACTCCCCACCGACTACGACTCGTTCGAGCGGTTCAACCGCGAGTACGAGCGGGCCCGCTTCCAGCGGGCCGCGAGCAACCACCGCGTCGGCACCAACATCCTGAGCCTGTACGCCTCCTGGTACCGGCGCCCGGTCAGCGACCTGGTCGCGGCCACGCTGCCGTGCCGGCTGGACGCGCCCGCGCTGGACGCCCTCGGCATGTCCGCCCCGCCCCGCTGGGTGCGGGCGGTCCACCGCGCCGGGCTCCGCGGCCACGCGGGGGCCGAGCGCGTCGCGCCGCGGCTGATGGCCCGGCTGATGACCCGGCCGACCGCGCGGACGTACCCGGGCTACCCGCACGGTTACGACCTCGCCGACATCGGTCCCCAGCGGACCGTCCCGCCCGTGCGGCAGCAGCCGACGGCCCGCGTCGACAGCCTCAAGGACTGAGCACCATGACCCCAACCACAGTTCCCGCCGCGCCCTTGGCGGCCATCGGCGACACGCCCCTGCGGCCGGTCGTCGTCCCGGTCGGCGACCGGACCGTGCGGATCTGGCTGAAGCTGGAGGCCGAGAACCCCTTCGGGTCGATCAAGGCCCGCACGGCGGAGGCCCTGCTGAACGCCCTGGAATCGAGCGGCGCCCTGCGTCCGGGGATGCGGGTGGTCGAGTCGACCTCCGGCAACCTGGGCGTGGCGCTCGCCGGCCTCTGCGCGCAGCGCGGCTACCGGTGCACCCTGGTCGTGGAGCCGAGCACGCCGCCGGCCAGCGTCGCGCGGATGCGCGCGTACGGCGCCGACGTCGTGACCGTGCGCGAGGTGCCGGGCGGCCGGACCCTCGGGGCGCGGCTCGAAGCCGTCCGCGAGATCGTCTCGGCCGGCTCCGACGCCGTGTGGACCGACCAGTACGCGAGCCCCGCCAACCCCGGGGTGCACGAGTGGCAGACCGCCGCGGAGCTGATGAAGGCCGCGCCGGAGGGCCGGTTCGACGCGGTCGCCGTGGCCGTCTCGACCGGCGGCACGCTGGCGGGCATCGCGCAGTTCTTCCGCGACCACGCCCCGGACACCCAGGTCGTCGCGGTCGACGCGGTGGGCTCCTCGGCGCTCGGCGGCACCCCCGCCGACCGGCCGTTCAAGCTCATGGGCTTCGGCTCCGGACAGGTGTCGGGCTTCGTGGAGCCGCACCACGTCGACCACGTGGTGCGGCTGACGGACCAGGCGGCCGCCGCGGCCTGTGCGCTGATCGCCCGGCGGACCGGGATCTCCCTCGGCGGCAGCGGCGGCGCCGCGGTGCTCGCCGCCGTCTCCCGGGCGCTCGGCGACCCGTCGTTGCGGGAGATCGCCTGCGTCTGTCCGGACAGCGGGGAGAAGTACCCGCAGCTGCGCGACGCACCCGCCGACGGCGGTCCGGGGTGCGCGGCCGAGATCCGCGCGGCGCTGGACCTGCTGGACCGGGTACGGGCGGGGGACCCTGCCGTGCCCGCACCGACGCACCCGCGGAGACTGCCGAACCCCCGGAAGGGAACGCACTGATGACACCGCACGACGACACGCTCACCTATCTGGACAGCGCCGACGTGGCCCGGCTCTGCGACGGGCTGCCCGTCGCCGACCTGGCGCGCGACACGCTCCTCGCCTACCGGCGCAAGGAGGCGGGTCTCACCCCGGAGGCCGCGCTGCGCTGGACCACCCCCTCCGGGGCGTCGGCGCGCAGCCTCGTCCTGCCCGGCTGGGCGGACGGCGCGTACGGCTGCAAGATCATCAACGCCTCGCTGGGCAACCACCTCCTCGGCCGGCCGCGCGCCGCCGGGCTGGTCGTCCTCGACGACCCGGAGACGGCGCGACCGGTCTGCATCATGGAGGGCGGCCGGATCAGCGCGCTGCGCACCGCCGGCGTCTCGATCGCGGCGCTGCGCGCCGTGCGCGACCTGGCGGCCGTCCGGCGGGTGGCCTTCCTCGGATGCGGCCGGCAGGCGGAGGTCCACCGTGAACTCCTGGCGAGTGCCTGCCCCGGCGTCGAGGAACTGTTCGTCCACGACCGGGACGCGGGCCGGGCCGAGGAGCTCGCCGCCCGCTGGCGCGCTGCACACCCGGCGGTCGCCGTCACGGTGACCCCGGACGCCCGCTCCGCCGTCGAGCGGGCCCAGGTGACGGTCGCGGTGACGACGACCACCGAGCCGTACGTGGAGCTGGAGTGGGTGCCGGCGGGCGGCACCTTCGTCAACGTGTCCCTCGACGACGCGGCCGAGAGCCTGCTGCTGGGCTGCGACCACCTGTTCGTCGACGACTGGGACCTGGTCGTCGACGACGACCACCGGCTGCTGGGCAGGCTGGCCCGGGCCGGCCGCGTCTCCGGCCCGGGGACGGCCGCCCCCGCGGGCGGCCGGTCGGTGGACGCCTCCCTGCCGGAGCTGTTCGCCGGCGACTACCCGCGTACGGTCGCCGAGGACGACCGGGTGGTGATCAACCCCTTCGGCATGGGCGTCCAGGACATCGCGCTGGCCGCCGCCGTGTACGCGCGCGCCGTCGAGCAGGGCGTCGGCCTCTCCCTGCCGCACTGAACCGGGGGCCGTACGGCGTCCCCCCGCCGTACGGCCCTCCGCCGCTCGCGGTCCCCCACCGCGCCCGGCACCCCCACGACCGTGGGGGGGGGGGGGGGGGGGGGGAGGGGGGAGGGGGGGGGGGGGGGGGGGGGGGTGTGGGGGGGGGGGGGGGTGGGGGGGGGGTGGGGGGGGGGGTGGTTTTTTTGTGGGTACATCTCTTCCTCGTCTGTCC